>JAGXGS010000023.1 GCA_024636585.1 Thiogranum sp.
GGACCAAGGCACTCATTCTCAGCGTGGAAGCTTTCCTGACTGCCGCCATCGGCGTAATTCTGGCTCTGCTCGCAACCGGCGGGAGGCAGGAATCATGACCGGCGTCGAGGTTCCACTGATCTACGTCGTGACCGGTATCTTTATCTTTCTGCGCGGGCTCTATGCGCTATTTGCACGGCCACATCTGCTGCACAAGCTGGTGGCCGGCAACCTCGCCGCCAGTGGCGTGTTTCTGGTCATCGCCTGGTCTCCCCAGGGCGGTCCGCCGGACCCGGTTGCCCAAGCCCTGGTGCTGACCGGCATCGTCGTGTCGGTGGCTGTCACCGCCTACGCCGCCGCACTGCTGGCACGCCTCGAACAAACCTCCGGCAAGCCATACCTGGAACACGACCCGGACAGATGAGCGCCGGCATCGCCCCCTGGCTGCTGGCGGCACCTGTGGCCCTGCCGCTGGGCGCCGGTCTGCTGATGACCTTGCTGGTGCGCGGGCGCAGCCTGCTGACCCTGGTCGCCGGCACCGGCGTGTTGATCGCGGTGCTGCTGCTCCTCGATGTCCCGGTCGGGACGCGGCTGGAACTGGCAGTGGGCGGCTGGCCGGCGCCGCTGGGTATCCGCTGGCATCTCGATCTGCTGGCGATCGTGTTTCTGACTTCCACGGCTGTCATCGCACTGGCGGTCGCACTGTTTGCGGCGCTGCACCTGTCGCGCAGCGAACCGGCCATCGCCAGGCATTTCTGGGCACCGCTGCTGTTCGTATGGGCGGCGTTGAATGCGCTGTTTCTGTCGGCCGATGTGTTCAACCTGTATGTCACGCTGGAACTTCTGACGCTGGCCGCCGTCATGCTCGTGACGCTGGAAAACAACCAGCCGGCGTTCGATGGCGCGATGCGCTACCTGCTGGTGGCGCTGGCCGGCTCGACTCTGTATCTGCTCGGCGTGGCGCTGTTTTACCATGCCACCGGAACTCTGGATCTGGTGCTCGCGGCCGGCGCTGTGCCACCGGCCGCGCTGGCGCTGATGACCGTCGGGCTGATGGCCAAGGGCGCACTGTTTCCACTGCATGCATGGTTGCCGCCTGCGCATGCCGCCGCGCCGGCGCCAGGCAGCGCGTTGCTATCCGCGCTGGTGGTCAAGGCGGCGTTCTACATCCTGCTGCGGCTGTGGCTGGAGTCCGCTCCGAACCACGATGCCGGACGCATCCTGCTCGGCCTGTGCGGCACCGGTGCAGTGATCTGGGGTTCGCTGCTGGCACTCACCCAGGCGCGACTGAAACTGGTACTGGCCTACTCCACGGTGGCGCAGCTGGGTTATCTGCTGCTGGTATTTCCCCTCGCCCAGGGCGCCTGGACCGGCACTGCGTTCGCCGGTGGCGTGTGGCTGGCGGTGTCGCATGGGCTGGCCAAAGCCGCGATGTTCCTCGCGGCAGGTCTGGTGATGTATACCCTCGGTCACGACCGCATCGCTGAACTGCGTGGTCTGGCCCGGCATGCACCACTGACGCTGTTCACCTTCGGAATTGCCGGCGTGACCCTGATGGGCCTGCCCCCGAGCGGCGGCTTCGTCGCCAAATGGCTGCTGCTGACCGCGGCTTTCGGCAGCGGACAATGGCCCTGGGCGCTGGTATTAATGGGCGGCGGTCTGCTGGCTGCGGTCTATACCTTCCGCATCATCGGCGCCGGTTTCGGCGAAGGACCGATCGAACGCAAACCGCCCCGGGCCCCCCAATGGATCGCCCTCGCGCTGGCAGGGCTGGCGCTGCTCGCCGGGGTCGCCGCAGAGCTGCCACTCCTGCAATTGCAGGAGGCCGCACCATGAGTCTGGAGGCGCTCCTGCCACTGGCGATCCTGGCCAGTTCGCTGGTACCTGGACTGCTCATCGTGTTTCTGGACGAGCGGCACCGGCGCACCCGCACCTGGCTCAACATGATCGGGGCGACGCTCAAAGTGTTACTGGTGGTGGGTGCCCTGGTGGGTGTCTATCACGGCATCGAGTACCAGGCGGTGATCCCGATGATACCGGATTATCCGCTGCTGTTGCGCCTCGACCCGCTGGCGCTGCTGTTTGTATCGCTGTCAGCAGTGCTCTGGTTACTGACAACTATTTACGCCATCGCCTATCTTGAAGGCTCACCCCACCGGAGTCGTTTTTTCGGCTTCTTCAGCGTGTGTGTGTCCGCCACTGTCGGTATCGCCATGGCCGCCAATCTGTTCACGCTGTTCTTCTTCTATGAACTTCTCACGCTGTCCACCTATCCACTGGTGATTCATCGCGAGACCAAAAAATCACTGCACGCCGGCCGCATCTATCTGACCTATGTGCTGAGCGGCAGCGCGGTACTGCTCGGCGCCATCGTGTGGCTGCACAGTCTGGCGGGACCTTTTGAGTTCGCGGTATCCGGCGGTGCGCTCGATCATGTCGATCCCCGGCACCGGCCGGCACTGCTGGTTATTTTCCTGCTGATGGTTGGCAGTTTCGGCGTCAAGGCGGCACTGGTACCCATGCATCACTGGCTGCCGGTTGCGATGGTCGCACCTGCGCCGGTGAGCGCGCTGCTGCATGCCGTGGCGGTGGTCAAGGCAGGCGCCTTCGGCATTGCCCGCACCATCTATGATGTGTTTGGCAGCGAGCTGTCTCACGCGCTCGGCGGAACCCAGGTGCTGGCGGTGGTCGCCGGCGTGACCATCATCTATGGCTCGCTGCGCGCCCTGCAACAGGACGACCTCAAGCGCCGTCTGGCCTACTCCACCGTCAGCCAGATCTCCTACATCATCCTGGGTCTGAGCCTGCCCGGACCTCTGGCCACCATCGGTGCGCTGGTGCACCTGGTGCATCAGGGCATCATGAAGATCACGCTGTTTTTCGCCGCCGGCAATCTGGCCGAGACCCTGCACCTGCACAAGGTCAGCGAGCTGGACGGCGTCGGCTGGCGCATGCCCTGGACCATGAGTGCATTCACAGTGGCAGCTTTCGGCATGATGAGCGTGCCGCCATTGGCCGGCTTCATCAGCGAATGGTTCCTCGGCCTCGGCGCATTGAACGGCGGTGCGCCCTGGGCGCTGGGTGTGTTGCTCGTCAGCAGTCTGCTCAACGCTGCCTATTTTCTTCCGGTCATTTACCGCGCCTGGTTTCGCTCGCGCAGTAATCCCTGGCACGAAAACCTGCCCCGACATCGCTGGGAGACCCATACCTGGCTGCTGATTCCCCCGGTCATTACCGCGCTTCTGGTGATCGTGCTGGGGCTGTTTGCGAACGGGCTCTGGAGTCCGCTCACCTGGGTGCGCATCATCGCGGAACAGGAGTATCCAACGTGACCATTGCCCTGGCACTGCTACTGCCGTTGCTGGCCGCAGCGCTGATGATGGGACGCAGCGCGCGCCCCTATGTGCTCGCTTTTACGCCCTGGATTCCGCTGGCCGCGCTGCCGGTTGCAGTGGCGCCGCCAGCGACCGTAGAGATCGATTTCCTGTTGCTCGGCATGCGCTTCGGTCTCGAGCCCTGGTCTCAGGTGCTGCTGGCCGGCACCGCGCTGTTATGGACCTGCGCCGGCTGGGCGCTGCGCCTGAGCGGCGCCGTCACCACGCCGCGACTGCTGGCCTGGCATCTTTCTCTGGCGGGCAACCTGGGCGCGATACTGGCGATGGACGCACCCGGTTTTTATCTGTTCTTTGCGCTGATGTCACTGGCCGCGTACGGCGTCGTGGTGAACACCCGCCGGGCCCGCCGCGCGGGGTGGCTGTATCTGGTCGTGGCGCTGCTGGGCGAGCTATTGCTGCTGGCGGGACTCCTGTTACTGACGCTGGAGGTGACGGGCCCGGTTACTGCAACCCTGCTGCTGTTTGGTCTCGGTGCCAAGCTCGGGATCCTGCCGCTGCACTTTCCGCTGCCGCCGGCCTACGCCGCTACCGATGCCGCCGGGGCAGCGGTGTTCGGCGGCGGCCTCACCCTTGCCGCAGTGGCCGGCTGGCTTCGGTTTTTGCCCGGCGTGCAACCGCAACCGGAGCTGGGCGAATACGCGTTAATCGCGGGACTGGCGGCCGCTTTTCTCGCCGCCCTGGCGGGCCTGCTGCAGAGAAATTCGCGCGCCCTGCTGGGCTACTCCACGATCAGCCAGATGGGCATTCTTACCGCCGGTCTGGGCCTGACGCTGGCCTCGCCCACACCCATAGCAGCCGCACCGCTGGCATTTTTCGCAGTGCATCATGGACTGAACAAGGCGGCACTCCTGCTCGGCACCGGCAGCGGTGGACCACTGGTGTTCGCGGGACTGGTGCTGCTGTCGCTGACGCTGGCGGGCGTGCCGCTGAGCAGCGGCGCTGTGGCCAAGGCCTGGCTGGAGTCGATGGGCGAAACAGCCCCGGCCCTCACCGACACACTGCATCACTGGCTGCCGTTCACTTCCACCGCCACTGCGCTGCTGATGGCGAAGTTCCTGTGGCTGGTACACAAGGCACCGCGATCTGCGCCAGCAGCGCCATTCCTGATCCTGGCGCTGCTGGCGCTCATCGCGCCCTGGGCGGGCATTTACTATCTGCATCCGGCACCCGGCGAGCTGATCAAGTTCGGCGCGGCAGTCCGGCCGTTGTTGATTGCAACCGCGATACTGGCGATTGGCTGGCCGCTGCGCAAACGACTCGGCCGCTGGCACCTGCCACCCGGCGATCTGGCAGTGCTCGACAAACCCGTCGCGCAGGCAATGCGGAAGCTGCTAGGTTTCTGGCGCGGCCGGGAACTGCCCCGGCTGCCGCGGCTGTACCGGCTGGCTCCCGAGCGCCTTGAACGCCAGCTGCGAACGCTACCGGTTACCGGCCTGGCGTTGTTCGCACTGCTGCTGGCCTTTGCAGTGGCACTGAGCCTGTAACGATGCTGCTTCACCGTTATCTATACTCGTTAGCTATGCACAGCGATGATCTCGAACGCGCCCGCGGCGCCTGGAAGTTCCGCGGCCAGGAACGGCCTCCAGGCGCCGTGGAGCCAGATCCGGGACAGGAATCGGTGTGGGATTACCCGCGCCCACCGGCGGTCGTGGATGACCGGCGTCGTATCCAGGTCAGGCTGAACGGAATTCTGATTGCCGAGACCCGGGCGGCGCGGCGGGTGCTGGAAACCGCCAGTCCTCCGGTGTTTTACCTGCCGCCTGACGCATTGCAATGCGATTGCCTGCGGCCGGAGAGCAAGACCAGTTTTTGCGAATGGAAGGGACGCGCATCGTACTTCAGTGTCTGTGTGGATGCGCATTGCGTTGAGCATGCGGCCTGGACCTATGCCGATCCATTTCCGGAATATGCAGCAATCAAAGGCTATCTGGCGTTTTATCCGTCACTGCTCGACTGTTACGTCGACGATCAGCGCGTGCGCGCACAGACCGGCGGCTACTACGGTGGCTGGGTGACTGATGAAATTGTCGGGCCCTTCAAGGGTGAGCTGGACACATGAACCGGCTTGCCGATCCCGTTGTGTTACTGCTACTGGCACTGTTGCTTGCAACGCTGGCCGCATTCCTGATCGGTGTTTTCCCCTACCCGTTCGGACTGCTGGTGCTGGTGGTGTTGCTCGCCGGACGCCTGATGCAACTGCAGGGCACCGGCAGGCAGCGCTGATGTACTTGCGGATCTACCACATCAGGTCATCAGGGACTTTATAGTCTGCATAAGGATCGTCTTCCGGGGCGCTCTCTTCCTGCACCGCTGTCTGGCTGACAATGCAGCCCGGATCGCGCAGGCGAATCTTCTCCGCCACCACCGACGGAATCACTTCGTAACCGCCATCGTACCTGACAATAGCGAGCGCACCACGGGTGAGTATCGCGTGAACTTCCGGCGATACAAAAATCTTCCTGACCAGGCTGCCATCCTGGAAGTTATACCCGATGTCGCCCTCTTCGCGCGGCAGACGATTCATCTCGACCAGTTGCCGGATCTGAGCCTGGATCGCCTTGCGTTCCAGCTCTTCCTTGTGGCGCAGATTAAGCTCCAGGTCGCGCGCCGCCTTTTCCGCTGCAGCCTGGCGGGCGGACTCAGCCGCCTCGTTGACGAACTCGACATTGCGGTCCGCCTTCTTCTGTCTGTGCTTCGATTTTTTGGCCTTGTTGAGCTGGTCCTTTTTTACCAGCCCCGCCTTGACCAGTTGATCACCGAATAAATTAGCCATCGAAAACTCTCCTCAGGAACAGCATCTGGCGAACCAGATGACATGGCGCGCGCCTTTCGAACCGTGGGCGCGTACCCGCACCTCATCCACCTCGAAGCCGACTTTGCGCAGCCGTTGCAGAAAATCCTCGGCGGGACCTGCCGACCACACCGCCAGCACACCACCCGGTCGCAATGCTGTGTAAGCAGCGTTCAAACCGTCCTCACTGTATAACCAGTCGTTGCCCTTGCGTGTCAGTCCCTCAGGACCATTATCCACGTCCAGCAGGATCGCATCATAAACCGACTGCCCGCCCTTCAAAAGACGCGCAACATCCCCCTCATAGACCGTCGCCCGTGGATCTTCCAGAGGACGACCGGCGCAGTCACCGAGCGGGCCGCGATTCCACGCCACCACTGCCGGCACCAGTTCCGCGACTTGCACCTGCGCCTGCTCGCCGAGCTGCCGGAGTGCCGCGGCCAGCGTAAAGCCCATGCCCAGGCCTCCGATCAGCAGTCGCGGCGTGAGGCGCTCCGCCAGTCTGGCACAGGTCATTTCAGCCAGTGCGTCCTCGGAGCCGTGCACCCGACTGTTCATCAGCTCGCCACGTCCGGCGATCTTGATCGAGAACTCGGCGCCGCGCTGATACAGATGCAATTCGCCAACCTTGCCCGGCACCGGCGCACTATCAAGCAGAGTCCAGGGCGTCATCCGTTCAGCCTGTCGCGTCATCATTATCGAGACTGCGCAGATACAGGGTCTCCACCTTCTCGCGCGCCCAGGGCGTCTTGCGCAGGAATTTCAGGCTGGACTTGATGCTGGGCTCATGCGTAAAGCACCGGATGCTGATCCTGCGCCCGAGCTGCTCCCAGCCATACCGGTCCACCAGATGAACCAGGATCATCTCCAGGGTAATGCCGTGCAGCGGGTTCTTGCGCTGGGGAGCGCTGGTGCGGTCGTCTGGCTCAGTCATGCATGATCCGAAAAATCCCGGAATGTATCCACGCCTGCCTTGAACGCTTTCCAGGTCTTTTCGGCTTCATCCTTCATGTGCTCCCAGCCTTCCTCGCCGGCCTCATCGAGCTCCTCGATGCGTGATTCCGCGGTCACGCGCTTCTCGTGAAGTTCGTCGAGTGTCTTGCGGGATGTCTCCCTGGCCTCCAGACCGATCTTCTGCTCCAGCCTGTGCAACTCTTCCTTCACTTCATCCAGCCGGGCCTTCATTCGGGCGATAACTTCTTTACGCTTCGACATACTCAATCTCCTGCGTCACCTGTTTCACAAGCGGTTCGAATACCTCAGCGTCGCATCGAAGCGATCCATCGGCAGCGTGGTCACAGCACGCGTGTAAACCTCGCGGTTCAGAAACAGCAACTCTTCGTCAACCTGATCCTCGGGCAAATCCCGGTACCAGGCTTTGCGGGCGCCGTCCCCACCCGGCGACCAGCGATAGCCGCGCAGCCTGAGTCGATCCTTCATCTCGAACGGCGCGCGTTCGGCCCACAGCCGCACATCCGTGCGCCCCGCCGAATCCAGCAACCGTTTCAGCACCAGATCACCGCTCGGCAAACGCTGGCTCAACAGCTCGATTCCGGCCAGGCAATCGACTGTCGCGCGGTGTCCTTCATAGAAGAAGCCATGCTTGTACGCCAGGTATTCCAGCTTCACGCCCTCGAAACCTTCGGCATTCCAGTTGATGTCAGCGATGGAACAGGCCCAGGGAATCCACTCGAATCCGCCATGCAGCGTCTCGACGAACGGGCGATCAAAACGCGCGTTGTGGGCAATCACGATCGAAGCGCCTTCCAGCACCGCCGCCAC
Organism: Thiogranum sp.; assembly: GCA_024636585.1. Classification (GTDB taxonomy): domain Bacteria; phylum Pseudomonadota; class Gammaproteobacteria; order DSM-19610; family DSM-19610; genus Thiogranum. Next base: position 7,948 of record JAGXGS010000023.1, read on the forward strand.
CTGATCGAGATCGATGGAATGCCCCGCCACCATCTCATCGGTAATACCGGTGATGCCGGTGATGAACGGAGGAATCGGCATACCCGGGTCCTGAAAGGCATTGAAAGCGGGAAGAATCCGATACAGGCGCCCCTCGGCGTCGTACTCGAACGGCACCATGGCCAGTTCGATAATACGGTCCACGCCCAGCTCCATACCGGTGGCTTCGGTATCGAGGTAGAGTCCGATCTTTTTTTCAACCGCCGCGTCTTCGTGGTAATGGTCGACCGGCTCGAGGCGCCGGATCACCTTGTAATTACCTGTGGCGGTGAGTGTTTCGATGAGGTCCTGGTGCGTAGCCATACTGCAATCTCTGAAATGAACAACTGAAGGACCCACTATGATAACCGTTTCCGGCAGGCGGCGGGAGGTTCAGGCTCAGGACTCGACAGAATCCAGTTCGTCGCAATACTGCCCATGCCGGCGGATGACGTCCCTGGCAGGCTCCCCGTAGCGCCTGATCCATTGCGCCAGCACCGGGACATTGACGGCTACACCGCCGGCGAGTTGCTTTTCCAGCCGCTGTAAACCGTCGTCGGAGAGATGGGTTTGCCTGGAGACACCGGGCGACCGCGGCTTGTTACTCATAACGATCTTCGGCGCTCATTCGATGCTAACGCTGGCATCTTCCACAATCGCCGGATACACATAGCCATGCCCGAAATCCTTATCCAGTGTCAGCGGACCTTCGATGATCACGACATCACCGACAGCCACCTTGCTGTCAGTGGTGACAGTCAGATCATTCTCGCTGCTGCCATCCTCGATGTGTAACCAGTTGGTACCCATGATATTGGGCGTGAATTTGGTAACCTGTCCACGCACCCGCAGAGTCTTGCCTTCAAGCTCCTGCCCATCGGCATAGACTTCCGAAATCGTATTGCCACCCTCGACCTTCTCGATATCCGTAACACTGGCGGCGACCGGCGCCGCCTTGCTGCCAGCATGCGGTGAAGCCATTTCCATCGTCGCTCCCTGCGAACTTGCTTCGCCGGTCATGAAACTCTTCACAAAATAAATCAGGGGGAAATCCCGATTCATAGAACTGCTGTGGAAATTGCGCATCGGCATTTCAGTTGTAAACGCAATCGTATCCCCGACCTCGACCGGCGTGGTAGTCGCCGCAGCCCAGACTTTCTCCTCACCGGTATCCACTTCGGCATAGGTATAGCCGGCCGCTTCGATGACTTCCGTCACCTCGCCCTGGATCTGGTTTGGAGCAGCGTGGCTTGCGCCAGCGGTGAGCAGCGCGAAGGCAGAGCAGGTTATGAGGGTCAGGATAATTGAGGCGCGGTGAAACATGGGGAGAGTCCTTTTTTTTGCGGTTAACAGAGCATAAAGAATAGTCGCATTAATCTCCAGGCAATGCTAATCGCCGCTCCAGCGCACCTGGCCGCGGCCCCGTCATTGCGATGCCTTGACCCGAAGGGTGAGGTATCCGTGATGAAGCCCGAAGGGATTCTATGGACGAAGTGACGCGGCAATCTTGGGCGGTTGCTACTGCTGCATGCGATTGCCGCGCTACGCTAATAGAACCCCTTTGGGTTCTACGAGACGCAGCGCGGCAATTTCCCACACCTGTCGTTATTGTTTAGAACACGTACTGAGCCTGCACGAAGAGTTCGTCTTCATCGGCGTCATCCACGCCATTCAGGCTCTCGCCCATCCGGTAGCTCGCCTGGACTTTGATATCGTGCTTGTGAAAGAAGTAGTTGGCGCCCACCGAGGTGCGTGTCCATTCTTCTTCGTAGCCATCCGCATCCTGCAGTTGGTAGCCGGCCACCAGTTCCACGCGGTTCGGCACGATCATGTAACCACCTTCGACCGCCCAGTTGGTGAGTTCAGTCGAACCGTCTTCATAGAGGCCCTGGTTATAGCTGCTGTCCACGGCATCGACATCGAATCGGTTGTACTGGGCATCGACCGAGAAGCCGGCGGCACGGAAGGCGCCACTGATTTCAAACCCGGTAACGCTGTCCACGTCCATATCATCGTTGCCCAGGCCCAGATCAACATCATTGGCGTCGGTATAGCTGTTATTGTCATCGTCGTTCTGCCACTGGAATGCGGCAACGCCGATGGTGGCCTTCATCTCGTCACGCGAAAAATCGCCCTGGGAGAATTTCATGATCCCGAAGGGGTGGAAATCCGCCCGGCCGCCAAAGATCCAGCCTTCATTGAAATCGCCATCCTTGTTGACCGGTGTGTCAAAGTCGACTTTGTCTTCGTCCGGGTCTATGGAGGCCTGCGCCAGCGATGCGCCCCAGGTGAGGAGCTTGCCTTTGCCCGTGACATGCAGGCCCACGTTGCGGTCCGGCGTTCCGTAGTCGTGGTCACCGACGAAGGTGCGCTCCACCAGTTGCTGGGTTTTAGACGATGTCAGGAACTCGCGTGAAAACGGGAAATTTGCATTACCCACTGTGATTTTCATACCTTCAAAGCCTGAATACTGCATGTAGGCATCCTTGACCGCGACTTCGTTACTGCCATTGGCCTTGCCAAAATCGAACTGGAACTTGCCGAGCCAGTCCTTGTGCAGGCTGCCGGTAATGTACGGGCGCAGGCGTCGGAAGAACATCTCGTCAGTCTCTTCACCGTCTTCAGGATCCATCTGATGGTACTGCAGCTGAATACGTCCACCCATTTTTACGAATTTATCGCCGTCCTCATATACGGTGATGCCAGCAACGGCCGGCATCGTCAGGCTGGCGCCGAGGGCAGCGGCCATGGCCATGTGAAGTGAGTTCATCTGCATTTATCTATTCTCCAGTAGGTAATTTTATTCAGGTCATTGAACTGACACCGGTGCAGCGTATGGAACTCGTATGACCTGCAGATGACGTGCATGTGACAAAACCGTTACGGCGCAGCGCGGGGGTTTTCGGTATGATGCGCGGCATGCTGATCGCGATTGAAAATGAAACCCTGCTGCTGTGGGGCGGCAGCCTGCTGGTGACGTTGTTGCTGGGCTGGCTGATCGGCTACAGCCGCGCGCAACGTGAGATTACCGAACTGCGCGAGGAGCGAACCCGCCTGGATACCTTGCTGCAGGCGGAACGCGAGTCCTTGAGCGAAAGAATGCGCAGCCTCGATGATCTGCGCGACCAGTTTGAATATATGTTCAAGTCGCTGGCCGGCGATGCGCTGCGCAGCAATACCAGTGAGTTCATGAAACTCGCTGAAACCCGCTTCAACACTTTGCAGACCAAAGCCAGCAGCGAGCTGGAACAACGTGAAAAGGCCGTGGAAAACCTGGTCAGACCGATCCGCGAGACACTGGAGAAGACCGATCTTCAGATTCGCGAGATGGAAAAGCAGCGTCAGGAGACGTTCGGTTCGTTGAGCCAGCACCTTCAACTGATGGCGCAGTCCCAGGAACTGCTGCGCGGCGAGACCCGGAACCTGGTGAAAGCGCTACGGCGTCCGGAAGTGCGCGGCCAGTGGGGCGAGCTGACGCTCAAACGACTCGCGGAACTGGCGGGCATGGTCGAACACTGCGATTTCGAAACGCAGCAGAGCATCGAAACGGAACAGGGGCGACAGCGGCCGGACCTGGTGGTGCGTCTACCCGGCGGGCGTCAGATCGTGGTGGATGCCAAGTCACCGATGGATGGTTACCTCGGCGCCGTGGAAGCGACCGACGACGAGTTGCGGGCCAGCGAGTTGCAGCGCCACGCGCGCAATATGCGCGATCGGGTACGTGAACTGGCCAGCAAGGCGTACTGGAAAAACCATTCCGAGTCGCTCGACTTCGTGGTGTTGTTCGTTCCCGGCGATCAGTTCCTGAGCGCCGCTCTGGAGGTCGATCCAAAGCTGCTCGAAGATGCGCTGTCGAACAAGGTGGTGCTGGCGACGCCTTCCAGCCTGGTTGCGCTGTTGCGTGCCATCGCCTATGGCTGGCGCCAGGAGTCGCTGGCAAAAAACGCTGCACAAATCCGCACCATCGGCGAAGAACTCTACGAGCGTCTGGCGAGCTTCGCCGGGCATCTGGAGAAACTCGGCGGCAGCCTTACCCGCAGCGTCGACAGCTATAACAAGGCCGTGGGCGCCTTCGATAGCCGGGTGCTACCGAGCGTGCGCAAGTTCGAGGAACTGGGCATTCAGGCAAAGACTGAAATCCCGGAAGCGCAGCAGGTGGAGCGTTTACCACGCAGCGTGCAGAGCGGTTCAGACAGCGCCGGTGGCAATGAGTAAACAGCCCCCTGAAGTTCGCGCCGCCTACCGTTGGTGCCGCGCACTCGCCGCGTCGCATTACGAAAACTTTCCGGTTGCTTCGCAGCTATTACCGCGCCGGCTGCGCGATCCGGTGGCGGCGATCTATGCCTTTGCGCGCAGCGCCGATGATATCGCCGATGAAGGCGATGCCGATCCGCAGCAGCGGCTTCAGCAGTTGAACGACATGCAAACTGCTGTCGAACAGATCACTGCGGGACAAACGCCTGCCGGCCCGCTGTACACGGCACTCGCCGACAGTGTCAGGCGCTATGATTTGCCCACCCATCTGCTGCTCGATCTGCTCAGCGCCTTCCGTCAGGATGTCGTGAAAAAACGCTACGCCAGCTTCGGTGAAGTCATGGATTACTGTCGACGTTCAGCCAACCCGGTCGGGCGCCTGTTGCTGCACCTGCTCGGCGCCACTGAGGCGCGCCAACTGGGCCTGTCGGATGCCGTATGCAGCGCCCTGCAGCTGATCAATTTCCTGCAGGACGTCGAACAGGATTACCGCGAGAACGGCCGCATCTATCTGCCGCAGGATGAAATGGAACGTTTCAAAGTAGATGAAACAGTGATCGCCGAACGTCGTGCCAGTTACGGATACTCACAACTCATCCACCTGCAGATTCAGCGCGCCGCGCGCCTGCTGCGTGCCGGCAGCCCACTGGGGCGGGAACTCGGCGGGCGCTTCGGTCTGGAACTGCGCGCGATCATACTTGGCGGCGCGCGGATACTGGAAAAGCTTCAGGCCCGCGAGGATCCATTTGCGCGCCCTCGCCTGGAGCGGCGGGAGCGGCTGCGCATCGCGGCAGGCGCACTGAAACAGGGCTTTTTCCCCTCCTGAGCCGGAGTTATGTTTTCCAGTGCGCTCAACTCGGCTAAAATCAGAATTATCCAATCATCAGCAGGTCCCATGTCCCCCGACCAGTATTGTCAGGAAAAAGCAGCCGCCAGCGGTTCCAGCTTCTATTACAGCTTTCTGTTTCTGCCGACCGAGCAGCGTCAGGCTATCACCGCGTTGTACGCTTTTTGCCGTGAAGTCGACGATGCGGTTGATGAAAGCAGCGATCCTGGCGTGGCCCGAATCAAGCTCGACTGGTGGCGCGACGAACTGCAGCACTGCTTCGCAGGTTCGCCACGTCACCCGGTCAGCCGCGCCCTGTACCAGTCTGTCCAGCGTTTCAATTTGCCCGCGGAGTATTTCGAGGAAATCATCGACGGCATGGAGATGGATCTGGCCAACAGCCGCTATGCATCGTTCAATGAGCTGGCCCTGTACTGCCACCGCGCCGCCGGTGTAGTCGGACTGCTTTCGGCGGAGATATTCGGCTATCGACAGCGCGCTACGCTGAAGTACGCCGAAGAGCTGGGCACCGCGTTCCAGCTGACCAACATCCTGCGTGATATCGGCGAAGATGCCCGCCGCGGCCGCATCTATATCCCTCTCGACGAGTTGCAACGGTTCAATGTCGAACCGCAGCAACTGCTGAATGGCACCGAGGATGCGAACACTACCGAACTGTTTCGTTTTCAGGCACAGCGCGCACAGCAGTATTATGAACGCGCCTTCGCACGTCTTCCCGAGGAAGATCGTTACCAGCAGCGCGGCGGTGTCATCATGGCTGCTATTTATCGCACGCTGCTGAATGAGATCGAGGCGGATGGTTATCACATGTTAAAGCGCCGCGTCGCCCTGACGCCGCTGCGAAAACTCTGGATCGCCTGGACCACCGCGCGCCACGAACGCCGCCGGAATCGTCAGCACCGAAAGCAAAGCGCCCATGGATGAAAGCGCCGCAGGGCAGCAACCGGTGGTGATCGTCGGCGGCGGCTGGGCCGGCATGGCCGCCGCAGTGGAACTGTGTCATAACAATGTACCCGTGGTGCTGATCGAAGCGGCGCGACAGCTGGGCGGGCGAGCGCGCAGCCTGCGCTTCGGCGAATACGTCGTGGACAACGGTCAGCACATCATCACCGGCGCCTATCAGTCGCTGCTGGAACTGCTCGAGCGTATCGGCGTCGCCACCGAGAACACCTTTACGCGCATTCCGCTGACCCTGCACTGCCTGGGTGACGAATGCCTCAGCCTGCACCTGAGAGCGCCGCGTCTGCCGGCACCACTGAACCTGACCGGCGCACTGATCAAGGCGCGCGGCCTGTCAGTTCGTGACAAGTTGCAGGCGTTGCGTTTCGGGCGGCGCCTGCAACTGATCGATATCGCTGTCGATCGCGACATCAGTGTGCGGGCCTTGCTGCACAGCGAAGGCCAGACGCCGGCGCTGATCGCGAAGCTCTGGGAACCGCTGTGCATCGCCACTCTCAATACACCCATCGGCGATGCTTCGGCGCGTATCTTTCTGCGCGTGCTGCGCGAGTCCTTTTCCCGGCAACGCAAGCATTCGGACCTGCTGTTACCGCGGGTGGAACTGGGCAAGCTGTTGCCGAATCCGGGCAACGAGTACCTGGAACAACACGGTGCCCGCGTCATGCTGGGACAGCGTGTCACCGCTGTGCAGTGTGCCTCAGGCCGCGTGCGGGGTGTGACAGTAGGCAACCAGACTCTGCCGGCCAGCCATGTGGTGCTGGCAACACCTCACATTGTCAGTCGCCGGCTGCTGTCCGCAGAACCGCTGCTGGCGCCACTGTGTACCGATCTGGCGGCACTCGGCAACGCACCGGTGATTACGCTGTATCTGCAATATCCAACCCCGGTGCAACTGCCCCACAGCATGACCGGGCTGCACGGCAGTGTCGTGCAATGGGTGTTCGATCGCTCCCACTGCGGCGCGCCCGGCATGGTGGCAGTGGTCATCAGCGCGACCGGGATTCATACACAAATGGATAATGACAGTCTCACCAGCAAGGTCGCGGCAGAACTGGCGGCAGCCTTCCGGCACTGGCCAGCGCACCAGCACAGCCTTGTGGTGCGGGAAAAACGCGCCACTTTCAGCAGCACCACCGGCATCGACGCGCACCGCCCCGACAATCAAACGGCAATGCAGAGCCTGTGGCTGGCCGGCGATTATACCTCCAACGGATTGCCCGCCACTCTCGAAGGTGCGGTACGCAGTGGCCTGTCGTGCGCGCGGGCGATCATTGATTCAACCAAAGAATAACGGGATATATTGTGCAGATGCAGATACCGAATGAATGGCAGCCTGACCAGGCATTGCTCAAAGACCGCGTCATCCTGATCACCGGCGCCGGCGATGGCATCGGTGCCGCCGTGGCCCGGCAGTGCGCCGCCCACGGCGCCACTGTCATCCTGCTGGACAAAATCGTGCGCAAGCTGGAAGAAGTCTACGATCACATCGAAGCCGATGGCTCACCGCAGGCAGCGATCTACCCGATGAATCTGGAAGGCGCGGCGGAAAAAGACTACATGGATCTGGCCAACACTATCGAGACAGAGTTCGGGCGCCTCGACGGCCTGCTGCACAATGCCGCATTTCTCGGTGCGCTGGTTCCGATCGCGCACCTGGATGCCGAGCTCTGGTACAAAATCATGCAGGTCAATCTGAACGCGCCGTTCCTCATGACCCGGGCCTGTCTGGCACTGCTGATGAAGAGCGCGGATGCCAGCGTCCTGTTCACCAGCGACCGGGTCGGGAGAGAGGGCAAAGCCTACTGGGGCGCCTACGCGGCGAGCAAGGCAGGCTGCGAAAACTTCATGCAGGTGCTGGCTGACGAAATGGAATCCAATACCCCGGTGCGCGTCAACAGTCTCGACCCGGGCGCAGTGGCGACCCACCTTCGCAACATCGCCTATCCCGGCGAGAACCCCGATACATTGGCCACTCCCGAGCAGGTGGTGCGGCCGTTTCTGTACCTGCTCGGACCGGACAGCCGCGGCATCACCGGGCAGCAGTTCGACGCGCCGGTGATCACTCCATGATGTCGAGGTGCTGGCCCTGCGCTTCCAGCCGGTCGGCACGCGCGGCAATGAAGCGCTGAAAACTCGGCTGTTCGCGCCAGGCACCCGACAGCACATAATCAAGTGCCGACTGAATGTGGAAGGCTTTCAGATAGGCTTCCGTGCGAAATGCTTCCCGGCCGCTGCTGTCGAACAGCACCAGGGTCGGCGCGTACTGGATTCCAAGCTGTTGTGACCATTCTGCAGCGGTCGAGTCGGTGCCGTCCGGCGTACGCAGTGAGGTGGACGACGACCACATATCCAGCAATACCACATCAAACTGCTCGAGCAGTTCCCGACTCTCTTCGCGCTTGAAAATATCGAGATGCAGTTCATCACAGGCGGCGCAGTCTTTCTGCTCAAACAGCACCAGCAGCGGTTTGTCGCCGCTACGGGCATCCAGTCTAAAAGGCGGCTGCAGGTAAGACGGGTCCCCATGCAGAATACCCATTTCAGCGGGCGGCGACAGTGAACTCCAGTAGTCCCGGAAACTGATCTTCTTTTCCATAGCCTGACCGACATGATCCACCACGGCGCCAAACTTGTGCGGCGGGTAATAGCCATTGAGCCGCATGAGCACCTTTCCGGTTTCATCCAGGAATACCAGTGTCGGCGTGAACATCACCTCCAGATCGGCGGCAAACTGCTTCTCAGTCGTGGGCTCGCCTTCCAGCCCCGTCACCTCGCGATCACCCCACAGATTGATTGCGACGACATCCAGCTGGCTGCGGGTCTTTTCCGCAATATCCCGTTGACCGAAGTTCTGCTCCAGCAGTTTTTTGCAATACGGACAGCCGTCCTGATAGAAATACAGCATCAGGCGCCTGCCATCCGCGGCAGCCTCATCGATGTCTTCGCGAATATCCAGAAACGACTGTTTGAACCATTCCGGCTGCTCGTGATAGCCGGGATTGGTGAGTCCCTCGTCCAGTGTCCGGGCAGGTGCGCCCGTCTCGTCGGCGGCAAAAGCCGGTGCCAGAAACACCGCACCAAAAACCAGAATTGCGCGTAGCAGCATAGTCATACCTTATATCCGTGTCCTGAGCGAATCGAGCGCTGGTGTGTGTTTGACGCACGCTGGCCTGCTTTGTTTCATCGCGAAGCCTTTGCTATCAAAGGATAGCGCGACAAAACTTCCTGGCCGGGCGGCAATCGGCGGAAAACCGACAGTCACAGGCGGCAATACAGCTGGCGCTAGTGCGTCATACTTTTGACTAATTTATCCGGAGCAATTTCAGAAGAAGGCGTATCTTACTGTTTTAATTAATGTTCACACCCAATTTTTAACAACTGGCATGCATTTCGCATCAATACCAGCATGCAAATGCTCAACCCGGAACTTGTCATGAACAAACCGCTTTCACATATCGCTACCGCCCCACGGACCGGACTGCACGCGACCCGGGATAGCTCAGTGCTAAAGCGACTGACCGAACACAAGGCGCTGGAGATAACCCAGAGCCTGCAGACCACTCTGGACCCGACCCGTCTCATCGAGATTTTCAGTATGGAGGTGGGCTCTCTCATCGTCCACCAGGGTATCCGTTACCGCAATAGCGCACTGGATCTCGACGTCAAGCTCGGTGCACAGGCCCGCCACAGCTGTTCCTATCAGCTCAATCTCGGAGATGAACCGCTGGGACGCCTGACCTTCCGGCGGCAACAGAAATTCAGCAGTTCCGAAATCGAGGCCCTGGAAAACCTGCTGTGCAGTCTGCTGTATCCGCTGCGTAATGCGCTGCTCTACCAGGACGCGGTGCAACTTGCCCGGAGAGACCCGCTCACCGGCATCTGCAATCGCGCCGCACTCGATGAAAGCCTGCGTCGCGAGATCAGTCATGCGCAGCGCAACGGCGGCAAGATCGCGCTGCTGATCATGGACATCGACCATTTCAAGCAGGTCAACGACAAGTATGGGCACATCGTCGGTGACTGCGTGATTCGCGCGATCGCCAAAATGGCCGGCGCCTGCAAGCGCGACAGCGATCTGTTGTTTCGCTATGGTGGCGAGGAATTCGTGATTGTCATGCGGGATACGGATCTCGAAGGCGGTCTGCTGGTCTCCGAGCGGGTTCGCGAGTATATCGAAAAGAATCCCTGCACCTGCTCGGGCGCCCGAATGGACATCACTGTGAGTGTCGGTGTCAGTGAACTGCAGGAGCACGACAGTCCGGTGTCGCTGTTCGCACGCGCCGATCAGGCGCTGTACTGTGCCAAGCGCAATGGACGCAACCAGGTCTGCGGCGCCGACCTCACCGGCGAATAGACTTGCCGGCGACCGCGCCCTTCCCTGCCTACATCCCGTTCTTGAACTGGCCCGGTGCGGTCACGCCACTGGCACGTACCGGCGCCAACGCCAGTGCGTATTCCCTCAGAATACCCAGCGCATAACGAATCCTGCTTCTGAAATAGGCATCGGCTTCCGGATCGTTGCTGGCGGGATCGTCGTTCAGGACCGACTCCACATGCCTGACGATCACCTGTTCGGGCAAATAACAGATGCGATTGTTCTTGTAGCTGCTCATGCGCAGTTCGGCAACCGGATAGGCACCGCCGTCGGCAGACGATACGGTAACGATCAGGGCCGGCTTGTGCGCCAGCTCTCCCTTGCTCCACATCAGGAAAAAGTTCTTCAGCCCGGCGGGAACCTGGCCATGCCATTCAGGTGCAATCACCACGAATCCGTCGCTGGAGGCCAGCTCCTGTGACAGTGGATCGAGCAGTGCCTTCCATTCCGGCGCGCCGTCCCAGATGCTTTCATCCCACAGCGGCAGTGGGTTTTCGGCCAGCTTGAACAACCAGGTTTCGTCGCACAACTGTTGTTCTTCGAGCATCCGCTGGATAAACAAAGCCACTTTCTCGCTTTGCGAAACCTTACGGTGACTGCCACTGATAATACTGAGTTTCATTATTAGCTTCCCAAATGTTAGGCGGCGAGCATAGTAACGTGAATATGGCATCGGGCTCCACCCGCGGGGTTCGACCGAAGTCGCGGAATCGGATAGACTTGCCGGGCTTGAAAACGGACAATTTTATTCCCCGGAAAACCGTATCCGGCGTATTGGATCTGACAAATGAGCTCTTCCAGCCCGGCCGCGGCACTCGATGCTGAAAACCTGACCTGCATTCGCGATGATCGAACCCTGTTCTCCGGCCTCTCGTTCCGCGTCGAAAGTGGACAGGCGCTGGTCGTATCGGGGCGCAACGGCAGTGGCAAAACCACCCTGCTGCGGACCCTGTCCGGGATGCGCATGCCCGACGAGGGCGCCATTCGCTGGTGCGGCGATGACATCTACCGGCTCGGTTCCGACTATAATGCCAGCACGGCCTATGTCGGACACCGCGACGGCAACAAGCTGGACCTGACGCCGCTGGAAAATCTGGCCTTCGTGCGCAGCCTCGGCGACCCGCATCCCGATCTGCAACCGGCCCAGGCACTGGCGACCGTGGATCTGGCCGGATTCGAGGATGTCGCGACGCGCAACCTGTCGGCCGGACAGCAACGCCGGCTGGCCCTTGCACGACTGCTGATAACACGGGCGCCGCTATGGATTCTCGACGAGCCGTTTACTTCGCTGGACACGCACGGTATCGCCATCGTAGAGGAACTGGCGCACAATCATCTTGTCAATGGTGGTATGCTCGTCGTCACGTCTCATCATATGGTCAACCTCGATTCTTCAGCGGTTATACACCTGAACCTGTCCGCATGAGCACCGCACCCCTCAGCCACGCATTCCTGATCCTGTTCAAGCGCGATCTCACGCTCGCTTACCGCAAGCGCGCGGAAATCGTCAACCCACTGCTTTTCTTTGTACTGGTTACGGCCATGTTTCCGCTTGGCATTGGCGCCGATCCGGCCCAGCTGCGTGACATCGGACCCGGTATTATCTGGGTGGCGGCACTGCTGGCGGCATTGCTTTCGCTGGAGACGATTTTCCGCTCCGACTTCGAAGACGGTTCGCTGGAACAGTTGCTGCTCTGCCCGCACCCCCTCTCGATATTGATGCTGGCCAAGGTTGCGGCCCACTGGGTAACCACCGGCCTGCCGCTGCTGCTGGTCGCGCCGCTGCTCGCGGTGCTGCTGGACCTGCCCGAGGAAGCCCGCAGCACGCTGCTGATCACGCTGGCACTCGGCACCCCGGTGCTGAGCCTGGTCGGCACCATCGGCGTTGCCCTGACCGTGGGCCTGCGTCGTGGCGGCATGATTTTATCCCTGCTGGTGCTACCGCTGTATGTGCCGGTTCTGATTTTCGCCGCCAGTGCGGTAACCACCGCCGGTGCCGGGCTGCCAGTCAGCGCGCACCTGTTCCTGTTAACCGCATTGCTGGCGCTGGCTGTAAGCCTGTCCCCGGCGGCAACCGCAGCCGCGCTGCGCATCAGCCTGAGTTAAGCCATGCTACGTTTCTTTCATCAGCTCGCTTCGCCGAAGTACTTCTATAACCTGTCCGGCAGGCTCATTCCATGGATCGCAGTTGCCTGCGTGGGCTTCCTGCTGGTCGGACTGTACGACGGCCTGGTCGATGCGCCGACCGATTACCAGCAGGGCGACAGCTACCGCATCATATTCATTCATGTGCCGGCCGCCTGGATGTCTCTGTTCATTTATATGGTGATGGCCGGAGCCGGCGCCATCGGCCTGATCTGGCACATGAAGCTGGCTGAGGTGATGGTCGTGAGCTGTGCACCGATCGGCGCGGCATTCACATTCCTGGCACTGGTGACCGGCTCGATCTGGGGCAAGCCGATGTGGGGGACCTGGTGGGTCTGGGACGCGCGCCTGACTTCGGAACTGATCCTGCTGTTCCTGTATCTCGGCATCATGGCGCTGAACAATGCGGTGGAAGACAAGCGAACCGCCGCGCGCGCCACATCGATACTCGCCATTGTCGGCGTGGTCAATATTCCGATCATTCATTACTCGGTGGAATGGTGGAACACCTTGCATCAGGGTCCCACCGTCACCAAATTCGACGCACCTTCCATCGACACGCAGATGCTGATCCCGCTGCTGGTGATGGCGGTGGCATTCAAGCTGTATTTCGTGCTATCGCTGCTGATGCGCGCGCGCGTCGAAGTCCTGCAACGTGAACGTAACACGCAATGGGTGCGTGAACTGGCGGAACAACAGACATGAACCTGAATGAATTCCTGCACATGGGAGGTTACGCGGCATACGTGTGGAGCTCCTATGGCATTGCCCTTGTGGTGTTGATCGTCAACATCATTTCACCGATCCGGGAACGGCGCAAAGTGCTGGCACAGCTGGCGCGCCGGATCCGCAGAGAGAGGCAACAAGCATGAAAACTGCACGCAAAAAACGTCTGATACTCATTGGCCTGATGGTGACCGGTGTCGCGGCGGCCGTCGCTTTCGGTCTGCAGGCATTCAATCAAAATCTGATGTTTTTTTATTCGCCGAGCGAAGTGGTGGCCGGCGATGCGCCAGCTGATACCGCGTTCCGCGTCGGCGGACTGGTCACCAACGGGAGCGTCGCTCGCCAGAGCGACGGACTTACCGTGCAGTTTGACGTGACTGACAATGCCGAAGCCATTACGGTGCAGTACACCGGCATCCTTCCCGACCTGTTTCGCGAAGGCCAGGGTATCGTGGCACATGGCAAACTGCGCGACGATGGTATGTTCGTCGCAAATGAAGTTCTGGCCAAACACGATGAAAACTACATGGCGCCGGAAGTCGCCGCATCTCTGAAACAGGCGCATGACACAGGCGTCGGCAAAGGGATGGGCACGCCATGACGCCGGAACTCGGGCAATTCGCACTGGTACTGGCCCTGTGCCTGGCACTGGTGCAGGCGGTGTTTCCGCTGATCGGCAGCATCAATCGCACGCCGTCCTGGATGGCGCTGGCGCAGCCACTGGCATGGGGGCAGTTCGTATTCCTGAGCCTGTCCTTCGCAGCACTGACCTACGCCTTCCTTACCGATGACTTTTCGGTTCTGTACGTTGCCCAGCACGGCAATACACAGCTCCCGATTGTCTACAAGATATCCGCGGTCTGGGGCGCCCATGAGGGATCGCTGCTGCTATGGGTGCTGATTCTGAGCGGCTGGATGGTTGCGGTCGCATCGCTGGCGCGCAATCTGCCGCCCGAGATGCTGGCGCGGGTGCTCGCTGTCATGGGCATGATCAGCATCGGCTTTCTGTCTTTCCTGTTGTTCACATCGAATCCATTCGAACGTCTGTTTCCGATCCCGATGGAAGGCGGCGAGCTCAATCCGTTGCTGCAGGATTTCGGCCTGGCGATTCATCCGCCCATGCTGTACATGGGCTATGTGGGTCTGTCGGTGGCGTTCAGCTTCGCCATTGCCGCGCTGATCGGCGGCAAGATGGATACTGCATGGGCGCGCTGGTCGCGGCCCTGGACCCTGATCGCCTGGGTGTTCCTCACCATCGGTATCACGCTGGGCAGCTGGTGGGCCTATTATGAACTGGGCTGGGGCGGCTGGTGGTTCTGGGACCCGGTCGAGAACGCCTCCTTCATGCCCTGGCTGGTTGCCACTGCGCTGGTGCACTCGCTGGCAGTCACGGAAAAACGCGGCGCCTTCAAACGCTGGACCGTATTGCTGGCATTGATGGGCTTCTCGCTGAGCCTGCTGGGCACGTTCCTGGTCCGCTCCGGCGTACTGACATCGGTGCATGCCTTTGCTACCGATCCGGCGCGCGGTCTGTTCATACTGATGTTCCTGTGCCTGGTGATCGGTGGTTCGCTGGTATTGTATGCCTGGCGCGCACCGAGCATTACGCCCGGTGGCGGTTTTAACATGCTGTCGCGGGAAACTTTCCTGCTCGGCAACAATTTGCTGCTGATAATAACCACGGCTTTCGTGCTGCTCGGTACGCTGGCGCCACTGCTGTATGACGCCATGGGCTGGGGCAAGATCTCGGTGGGCTTCCCCTGGTTCACGGCGATGTTCGTCATGTTCATGCCGTTAATGGTGGTCATCATGGGGGCCGGGCCAATGACCCGCTGGAAAAACCAGGACCCGAAGGCGCTGCTGCGCAGCCTGTCGCTGCCGTTCGCCATCAGCGTTGCCGCCGGCCTGCTGGTGGCAATGCCCTTCGGCACCGGCTCCTGGTCCGCAGGACTGGCCGTGGGACTGTCGATCTGGTTGCTCACCACGTTGCTGTACGGTGCGCGCAAACGCTTCCAGAACCGCTCCGGTATCAGTCTGATCAAGGATATCGCGGGCCGGGGCAGCCGCTCCTGGTATGCCATGTGGATCGCGCATATCGGCATAGCGGTGTTCATCATCGGCGTTACCTTCGTCACGCAGTTCGACATCGAAAAAGATATCCGCATGAGTCCCGGCCAGACCTACGAGATGGAAGGCTATACGTTCCGCTTCGATGGCGTGAAGGCGCAGACCGGACCTAATTACCGAACCCAGTTCGGTACCGTGCGCGTGTTCCAGGACGACCGCGAAATTGCGGTGCTGAATCCCGAGAAACGGACCTACACAGTGCAGACCAATCCGATGACCGAAGCGGGCATCGATGCCGGCTTCCTGCGCGACATCTATGTGTCGCTGGGTGAGCCGCTGGGTGGCGGTGACTGGGCGCTGCGCCTTTACTACAAGCCGTTCGTGCGCTGGATCTGGCTCGGCGGTCTGCTGATCTCGCTGGGCGGCCTGCTGGCGGCCAGCGATCCACGTTACCGCAGCAAGGTGCTGGCCAGGCTGCGCAAACCGGCGATCCAACCGACACTCGCCGCGGAGAATCACAGCTGATGCCTGCATTCGTTCGCTACCTGACCCCGCTGATTCTGTTTCTGGCGCTGGCGGTACTGCTGTACGCCGGCCTCAGTCGCGACCCCCGCGTGGTGCCGTCGCCGCTGGTCGGCAAGCCGGCGCCGGAGTTTGTGCTGCCGGAGCTGAAGGATCCGCAACAACAGGTTGCGCTGGCCGATTTCATCGGCGAAGTCACAGTCTTCAATGTGTGGGCGACCTGGTGTTCGGGCTGTCGCGCGGAGCACCCGCTGCTGATGCGTCTCGCTGAACAGGGCGTGCGTATCTACGGCCTGGACTACAAGGACGATCGCGCCGATGCGTTGCGCTGGCTACAGCAGTTCGGCGACCCCTATATCGCCAATGCTTTCGATGAGAGCGGTCGTGTCGGTATCGACTGGGGGGTCTACGGAACGCCCGAGACTTTCATCATCGATAAACAGGGTGTGATTCGCTACAAACATATCGGCCCCGTCACCGTCGAAGCGATCAACGACACGATCCTGCCGTTGATCGCGGAACTGCAGGGAACTCCCGGATGAGATATGCAATGAAGTGGCTGCCGCTGCTCCTGTCGCTGTGGTTCAGCGCCGCCAGTGCCGGCCTGGAATCCTATGATTTCAGCGGCAATGTCAATGAGAAACAATTCAAGGAACTGATCAGCGAACTGCGCTGCCTGGTATGTCAGAACCAGTCGCTGGGAGACTCCGACGCGGGACTGGCGGATGACTTGCGGCGTGAGGTCTATGACCTTATGGATCAGGGCCGCAGCGACCAGGAGATCGTCGACTTCCTGGTGTCGCGTTACGGTGACTTCGTGCTCTACGATCCGCCGATCAAACCCTCGACCTACATCCTCTGGTATGGCCCCGGAGCCCTGTTGTTGCTGGGAATGCTGCTGCTGGGGCGCACTCTGCGACAACGCCGGGCCCAGATCCGCACCGAAACTGATTTATCGGAAGAAGAACGGCGACGTCTGAACCAGCTGCTCCATGAGCAGGACGAAGCAACTGGAGACAAGCAATGAACACCTTCTGGATTCTCATCACACTGATGGCCTTACTGGCCCTGGTGTTCGCCATACTGCCGCTGCTGCGCCAGCACCAGCTTAAAACCGTCGATCACAATGAGCTGAATGCAGCCGTCGTGCGTGAACAGCTCGCCGAATTACAGGCGGACATGGACGCTGGAAAACTGGGTCCGGATGCCTACGCAACGGCGCGCCGCGATCTGGAGCGCGAACTGCTGAGCAATCTGACCGATGACGATGCCGGACCTGCCGCACCGCAGCACAGTGGCCGCTGGGCTATTGGACTGTTCAGCATATTCATCCCGGCGCTTGCGCTGTTCGTCTATATGCAACTCGGCACACCGGACTTTGTCGCCCAGAAAGAACTGGCACTGGCCGCCGCACAACGCGGATCGGACAGTCATCCCGAGGCCGAGATGGCGCGCATGGTCGAAGTGCTGGCGCAACGGCTTCGCGATGAACCGGAACGACTGGACGGATGGCTGTTGCTGGCTCGCAGCTACGCCAGCATGAATCAGTTCGACAAGGCCGCAGAGGCATTGGGCCAGGCGCGCAAGGTTGCCGGTGACACACCGGAACTGTTGATCGACGCCGCAGACATGCGAGTGATGGCCAGTGGCGGACGTTTTACGGATGAAGTCGGCGAACTTCTCAGGACCGCGCTGCAGGTTGATCCCGATAATGCCAAGGGTCGCTGGTTGATGGGCCATTTCCACTACCAGCACAATGATCCCGATGCCGCGATCGCCGACTGGCAGCGTGCCGCATCGCTGCTGCCGCCGGACAGCGAAAGCGCCCAGACCATCCAGCAACAGATTGAGCGTGCCCGCACTGAAACCGGTGCCGGCGCGGCAACAGCAACTGCGCCCGCCGCTGCCACTGACGATAGCGCAGCGGCGACCGGATCGGCCCTGTGGGTCAGCGTCGATCTCGATCCGGCGCTGCGTGCGCAGGCGTCACCGGATGACACGCTGTTCGTCTATGCACGCGCCACCGAGGGCCCGCGCATGCCGCTGGCGATCGTGCGGATACAGGTCTCCGATTTGCCGACGACCGTGACCCTGGACGATTCACAGGCCATGACCCCGGCCATGGTGCTGTCGAATTTCGAACAGGTCACAGTCGGCGCGCGGATTTCGAAATCGGGCAATGCCATACCGCAGTCCGGTGATCTCGAAGGCATTCAGAGTCCGGTTGAAGTCGGTGAGAATACCGCTGTTGCCGTCATCATCGATCACCAGGTCCCGTAAAGGAATCGAATTCCGCCGGTCTCGGATGGAGCCGGAGATCGTCTGGCAAAACCCACTGGTACGCAACCTCGCCTGGGTGCTGTCCAGCCCACCGTTACTGGCTCGCCATGATCCGGACGTACACTGGCTCGAGCCGGCCTGGTTCACCGGAATTACCGACGCCTACCGCGAGCGGCTGGCGGAACTCGACAGGGATCCCGCTCCGCTGACTGCGGCACTCGCGGGCCTGACCGACCACCGACTGGGCAGCCACTTTGAAGCCCTGTGGCGTTTCTGGCTCAATGACAATCCGCGCTATCGATTGCTGCACGCCAACCTGGCGATCCGCGAACCGCAGCGCACCATCGGCGAATTTGATTTTCTGGTACAGGACCGGGAGACCGGCAAAGTCCTGCACTGGGAAGTCGCGGTGAAATTTTATCTCGGCAGTGGCGACACCCTGCAGCTGCATAACTGGTGGGGACCGGCACGCCGCGACCGGCTCGACATCAAGACGGCACGCATACTGGAGCACCAGAGTCAGCTCTCGAAACACCCCGCCGCGCGTCAACTGCTGCAAGAACTCAAGCTGGAAGTGGACGAAACCTGGCTGATGGTCAAGGGTCGGCTGTTCTATCCCTCAGGCAGTGAAAACCAGGCACCAGTGGATGCCTGCGCTACGCACCTGCGAGGATTCTGGATGACGCGGAGCGCACTGGCGTCCCGCAGCACAGCGCGCTGGCTGGAACTGGGTCCCGATCAGCGACTGGCCCCGCTGGCGCAGAACTCTGCTGTGGCCGGCGTCACGGGCGCGGCACTGGCAGACGAATGGGAGCACCGATTCCCACAGTATCCGGTATGCCTTGCGCGCGTCGAAGCTGGCGTAGAAATCGAAAGGGGTTTTATTGTGCCGGACGACTGGGAACAGTCAGATCCACATGGCTGTTGATAAACTCCAGCACCTGGGTGCGTGAGCGGGCACCGCTGAAACGCGCCACTTCCTGCCGGTCCACAAACAGAATGACAGTCGGAAAACCCCGTACCCGATAGTGCCCGGCGAGTTTCATGTTTTCGCCCTCATCCACTTCCAGCCCGGCCAGGCTGAGCTGACCTTTCAGTTCTTCCATCACCTTCTCGAGAACCGGTGCCAGTACCAGACAGGGGGCGCACCACTCGGCCCAGAAGTCCACCAGCACCGGGTGCATCTCGGAAGCGTCCAGAACATCGCGGGTAAAATTGTCGAGGCTGGTTTCAATACCGTTCATGATCCTGAGTGTAACGGAGTTGTCAGCCGGCAGGCTATCAGCCCGTGGTAACAGGCGCAGTGACGTTCAACTGCACTGCGGCAGATGTCTGGCTGTCGACCGACCAACGGCTGACAGCCAGCGCCGACCCATAGATAAACATTTGCCAGCTGAGCAGTCCACTGAGCAGCCAGGCGCTTGCGGTCAGCTGATCTGCACTGAGCAACCACAGGATGCACAGCCCGCACCCGAGTGCCAGCAAGACTTCCTTGCGTACTATGTGCAAGGCGCCCGTAATGCCTGTCTCGTCCGCCTGTTTGGGCGTGCGCAAAAACACTCCGCCCTTGCGGGTCAGGCCGAAGACACAGGCCAGAGTCACTACCCAGGTAAGGCTGAACAGCACCAGCATGGCCCGGAACGCCTGTCCGGTGGTACAGCCGAGCCGCAGGCGCAATGCCCACAGGGTTCTCGCCAGTCCGAACAGGATAAACAGAAATGGCACATACAAACCCGCGCCCAGCAGCGTTTCGAACAGTGGCGTGGCGGTGATGGAGAGACTCGCGGCATTCATCATCAGCAGGAGTGTGAACAGAAACGTGATCGGATCGTTCAACCATTGCAGACCGCCCGACCAGAAGTCGAATTTCTGACCCCAGCTCAGGCGCCTTGCAGACTTGCCTGGCGCGAGGCGCGGGAGCAGTTTCCTCCAGTGCAGACGCAATACCTGCATGCCGCCGAACGCCCAGCGGAAGCGCTGTTTTTTCAGACCCTCGAAATCCAGCGGCATCATGCCGCGCCCATAAGTCCGGTCGATGAACAGCGATTCGTATCCGAGATCGAGAATCTTCACCGAAATTTCCGCGTCTTCGGTGATGCACCATTCGTCCCAGCCACCGACCTGATCGAGCACCCGTTTGCGGATCAGCCCCATGGTGCCGGCGAAAATAATACCGTTGCGCTCGTTGCGGCTCGCCATGGAAAGTTTGAAAAAATATTGATAGGCGTGATAGCAGGCCAGCTGATAGCGGTCGCGCAGATCGAAGTCGCGGTAGTCCTGCGGGGTCTGAACAAATGCGAGTTGTTCATTGCTGAAGTAACCGACCAGATCACGCAGGTAAGTGGATTCGACAATGTAATCGGCGTCGATAATGCCGATGATTTCTGCATCGGCCGCGGTTTCTGTGATAGCGAAATTCAACGCCCCCGATTTGTAGCCCGGCCAGTTCTCGAGATGGAAAAATCTGAATCCGAGTTTCTCGCAATGCGCCTGCACCGGTCGCCACAGCGATTCGTCGCTGGTGTTATTGTCGATGAGCAGCACTTCATAATCGGGATAATCGAGTGCGGCAAGCGCATCGAGCGTGGCGATCACCATTTCGGGCGGTTCGTTATGTGCGGGAACGTGCAGCGATACTTTGGGCAGATATGATCCCGGCGGCTGCGGTTGCGCTACCCGTCGCCAGCGGCGCCGGCAGATCACGTCGATGATTTCGAATGCCTGCACCAGCATCAGCAGCATGGAACAGATTACCAGCAGCAGCAGGAACAGAGAGATCGCACCTTCCAGAGGGTCCGGATTTGCTGCCCAGGCCATGCTGATGACATAGCTGACAAAAGCCAGCACCGCCTGTACGGTCAGCGCGTAATTAACCTGGCCCAGCAGGTTCCAGTTGCGTGCCAGCGCAATCACCGGCAGACCAAGCACCAGGGTCAACAGCACCCCCTCGGCCCGGATAGTCTGACCGAACAACAGGCCGGAAAGCTGGTGGCAGCCGTATAACAGCACCACGAAGTACAGCAGCGCTTCGAGTGGACGGCCGGCATCGCAGCGCTGGCCAGCCGCCAGCATGATGCCCAGGCTGACCAGGAAGCCGGTAACGGAAAAGAACAGATACTCCTGCAACACAACAGCTACCTAGAAGGACACACTGAATTCGACGCCGCCATAGGCGCCGCTCCCGCTATCCTTGCTGTCACTGACTCCGGCCTTGAGCAGGACGGAAAGCACATCGCCGCGCGCCTCCACCAGTGCCCCTGCCCCGGAACTCGAGAAGTCGTCATTGCCCATCCAGAACAACTCAGCGCCCATGAACACCTCATCATGCACATGAGCCACGCGCTGCTTACCGCGCAAACGACTCCAGACGAATTCGGTTGGATCTGTGTATGAAGCCAGCCACTCGACACTGTTTCTGGCACCCCAGTGTGCGGCGCCAATCTGGACGACTGCGCCAACGTCATCGGAGCTGTCGCTACGGTTGCCGCGCTGCTCTTCCTCTTCGTTCCAGGTGGCACCGACCGCCAGGGAATAACTTATCGGGCCACGCCATTGATAACCGACAGTGGGCGTGATGAAGGTCGATTTGACTTCGACCGGCCGGTTACCGCTTTCGTACTCATAGCTGAGGGCACCGACAAAGATTCCGAAATGCAGCGGCTGTTCAGTCTGCGCCCCGGCAAAATTCAGAGTCGTGTCGTTACCGGAAGTTTCTACGCCAAAGTAAGCGCCGGCGAGAATTTGTGGATGCCAGCTCAGCAGCAGAACGGCGCTGCACAGCGGCACCAGGGGAATATTCTTCATTCTCATTATCAGGTCTCTGCCAGGTTTCAGGGGACCCTGGTTCTTGGTTGTCAGGCAGCACAGTCGGTCATCGTAAATTCTTTCGACCAAAAAAATGCTCTGGTGATTGCAACGCAATACCAGGGCCAATGATAATATTTAATTAAAATACAGCGATCTGAATTATATAGTTAATGTGAATAATTATATGAATATGTAAACCGTCCCGAATTACGTCGAATTAGTTAACACTTCAGTGTCGCACATTCCGGTTATTGAGTCGGTTGTGTGTCCGACGCCAGTCGTGCTCCAGGGAAGCCTTCGCCGCTGCGCATCGCCATTTCTTCGTAGTCGTTCCACTTCTGGCGGATGTTGTGCTGGGCCAGCTCCATTAGCTGCTCGGCTTCTTCCGGATTATTGAGTTTCAACATGCGGTAGCGCAATTCGTGGTCCGCATATTCACTGAACGGGATGCGCGGACGCGGTGAATCCAGCACAAACGGATTCTCGTTGCATTTGCGCACTTCCGGGTTGTAGCGCATCAGCGGCCAGTGCCCGCAGCTCGCCGCCCGCCGCTGCTGCTCCAGTCCTTCCTGCATATTGATGCCGTGCGCGATACAGTGACTGTAGGCCAGGATCAACGAAGGTCCCTTGTAGGCCTCGGCCTCGCGAAACGCCAGCAGCGTCTGCTGTGGATTGGCGCCCATGGCGACGCGTGCCACATACACATTGCCGTAGGAGATTGCCTGCATGGCCAGATCTTTCTTGGCCACGTGCTTGCCGCTGTTGGCGAACTTGGCCACCGCGCCCAAAGGGGTAGCCTTGGACATCTGTCCGCCGGTGTTGGAATAGACTTCGGTGTCCAGCACCAGGATGTTCACGTCGCGGCCACTGCTCAGGACATGATCGAGTCCGGCGGAACCGATATCGTAGGCCCAGCCATCGCCGCCGACGATCCACACGCTGCGCCGCACCAGGTACTCGACCACTGACAGCAGGTTGGTGGCGCGCTCGTCGCCGATCTCCCTGAGCCGCTCCTTCAGTTGCGTGACGCGGGTGCGCTGCGCCCAGATCTCGGATTCGCGGATCTGCGGCGCATTGAGAATATCATCCACCAGCTGGTCGCCCACTTCAGCGCGCATACCGGACAGCAGTTCGCCGGCCAGCCGGGTGTGCTGATCGGCGGTCAGTCGAAAACCGAAACCGAACTCGGCGTTATCTTCGAACAGCGAGTTGGACCAGGCGGGTCCGCGGCCATGGCTGTTCTGCGCCCAGGGCGTGGTGGGCAGATTGCCCCCGTAGATCGACGAACAGCCGGTGGCGTTGGCCACTACCAGACGATCGCCGAACAGTTGCGACAGCAGCTTGATGTAGGGCGTCTCGCCACAACCGGCGCAGGCGCTCGGAAACTCGAACAGCGGGTGCAGGTATTGCACGCCGCGCACGGTGGAAAAATCCACACGGGTGCGTTCGATATAGGACAGACTGTCGAAGAACTCGATGTTGGCACGTTCAGCGGCAAGCAACGGCAACTTGTCCTGCATGTTGATGGCCCGGTGTTCCGGCTTACCGGCTTCATGTGCCGGGCAGACTTCCACGCACAGGCCGCAGCCGGTGCAGTCCTCGACATACACCTGCAACGTATAGCGCGTATCCGGCAGGCCACGCGCGTCGATGGGCGCCGATTTGAAAGATCGCGGCGCATCCTCCAGGACCGGCTGATCATAGAACTTGGAACGGATGACACTGTGCGGGCACACGAAACTGCAATTACCGCACTGGATACACAGCTCCGGCTCCCACACCGGCACGCTCAGCGATACATTGCGTTTTTCCCACTGGGTAGTGCCGGTCGGATAGGTCCCGTCCGCCGGCAGCATGCTCACAGGGATCGCATCACCCTGCCCCGCCAGCATCATCGCCGTAACTTCGCGTACAAATTCAGGGGCGCGGGCCGGTACCGGCGCCGGAAGCTCGCGGATGCTGCTCACCTGATCGGGGACGGACACCTGGTGCAGGTTGGCGAGCGTCTGGTCCACGGCGTTGAAATTCTTCGCCACCACGTCCTCGCCTTTCTTGCCGTAGGTCTTGCGGATGGTGCCCTTGATTCGCTCGATAGCCTCGTCTTTCGGCAACACGCCGGAGATGGCGAAGAAGCAGGTCTGCATGATGGTATTGATACGACCGCCCATGCCGCTGTCGCGCGCTACGGCGTAGGCATCGATGACATAGAACTTCAGACGTTTGGCGATCAGCTGTTGCTGAACGATGCGCGGCAGCTGATCCCAGATGTCATCCGGACCATGGGGCGCATTCAACAGGAAAGTACCCCCCTGCTCCGCCTGCCGCAGTACATCCACCTTGTCCAGAAAGTTGTACTGGTGACAGGCAATGAAATTGGCCGACTGGATCAGGTAAGGCGCATGAATCGGTTCCGGTCCGAACCGCAGGTGCGAAACGGTCTGCGATCCGGACTTTTTGGAATCGTAGACGAAGTAGGCCTGGGCATAAAAAGCCGGATCTTCGCCGATGATCTTGATGCTGTTCTTGTTGGCGCCGACCGTGCCATCCGAGCCAAGCCCGAAGAACATGCCGCGCAGTGTCGTGCCGGACCCGATCACGAACTGCGGATCGTACTCGAGGCTGGTATGGCTGACATCATCATTGATGCCGATGGTAAAGTGGTTGCGCGACTGCGGCCTGGCCAGCTCATCGAATACCGCTTTGACCATCGCCGGCGTAAATTCTTTAGACGACAAGCCGTAACGCCCGCCGATTACCCGCGGCAATTGCGGCAGATGCAACTGACCTTCCGCACTGGATTCCATCAACGCATTGACGACGTCCATGTACAGCGGTTCACCGCCGGCGCCCGGCTCCTTGCAGCGATCCAGCACCGCCAGCGTTCGCGTGGTGGCAGGCAGCGCCCGGACCAGCGCGGCACTCGACAACGGCCGGAACAGCCGGACTGCCAGCACGCCGAGTTTTTCGCCCTGGCGATTGAGATGATCCACCGTCTCGCGCGCCGTCTCGACGCCGGAACCCATCAGCACCATCACGCGTTCCGCATCTTCGGCACCGTAATAATCGAACAGGCGATACTGGCGACCGCTCAGGGCGGCGAACCTGTCCATGGCCGCCTGCACGATATCAGGCGTGCGCGCATAGAACGGGTTGACAGTCTCGCGCGCCTGAAAATAGACGTCCGGATTCTGTGCCGTGCCGCGCATGCACGGCGTGTTGGGATCGAGCCCGCGGTCGCGGTGCGCCAGCACCAGATCATCGCGGATCATGGCGCGGATCTGTGCGTCCGGGATCAGCGTCAGTTTGTTGATTTCATGCGAAGTGCGAAAGCCATCGAAGAAATGCACGAATGGCACCCGCGCCTCCAGGGTCGCCGCCTGCGCAATCAGCGCCAGATCGTGGGCCTCCTGCACCGAGTTCGAGACCAGCTGCGCAAACCCGGTGGAACGCACCGCCATGACGTCGGAGTGGTCGCCGAATATCGACAGCCCCTGCGCCGCCAGCGAGCGCGCCGCCACATGAATCACCGCCGGCGACAGTTCGCCGGCGATCTTGTACATGTTGGGAATCATCAGCAGCAGTCCCTGCGATGCCGTGAAGGTGGTTGCCAGCGCACCGGTCTGCAAGGCGCCGTGGAAAGCCCCGGCGACGCCGCCCTCACTCTGCATCTCGACCACCTGGGGCACCGAACCCCAGATATTGGTGCGGCCTTCGGAGGCCCACTGATCGGCCAGCTCGCCCATGGTGGACGACGGCGTTATAGGATAGATGGCGCAAACTTCGTTGCAGCGGAACGCTACTGAAGCTGTGGCTTCGTTGCCATCCATAATGGCAGTTTGTTGACTGAGGTCCGTCATGCGGCAGGCTCCGGAATCATTTCAATGGCGTGGCAGGGGCACTGGTCGAAGCACACGCCACAGCCGGTGCAGAGGTCATAATCAAAACGGTAGCGCTTGCCCTTGCCGAGCTTGATCACGGCGTGCTCGGGGCAGGCGGCGAAGCAGCCGTCGCATTCAAAGCAGTTGCCGCACGACAGGCAGCGCTTGGCTTCGAACAGGGCTTCATTCTCGTGTAGGCCCTTGACCACTTCTTCGAAGCCACTGGCACGGGCTTCGCTCAGGGCGTGATCCTGGGCGCGCTGGGCCGCCTCGGTGAAGTACCAGAGATGCAACCGGTCAAAACCGACTACCGGGTGTTCGACCGGCTTCGACCAGGTTTCGCCGCGTAACCAGGCATCGATATGTCGCGCAGCTTTCTTGCCGTGTCCTACTGCAATGGTGACGGTGCGTTCCGACGGCACCATGTCGCCACCGGCGAAAATTCCCGCATGCCCGGTCATCATGTGGTCATCCACCACCACCGTGCCGTCAGACTTGAATTCGATGTCGGGCACCCGTTGCATGAAACCGGTATCGACGTTCTGTCCCAGCGCCAGGATCAGGCTGTCGATTTCCAGGGTTTCGAACTTACCGGTCGGCTGCGGACGACCGTTGGCATCGACTTCCATCACCTCGACGGTGAAGTGGGTCTGATCGATATCGGTGATGGTACGCAGCCAGTGGATTTTCACGCCCTCTTCCAGCGCCTCGTCGGCCTCGAACTGATGCGCCGGCATATGTTCGCGATCGCGCCGGTAGATGATCAGCGCTTCCTCGGCACCCAGTCGTCGGGCCACACGCGCCGCATCCATTGCCGTATTGCCGCCACCGTAAATCGCCACCCGGCGACCCAGCTTCGGTGCCGTGCCGGCACCCACATCGCGCAGAAAGCTCACCGCATCGAGCATCTTGCCGGCGTCGCGGGCCGGAATGTCGATGCGTTTGCTGAGATGCGCGCCGACCGCGACAAACACCGCATCGAATTCACCGGCCTGCTGCTCGCCCAGCAGATCCTCGACCTTGTGATTGAGGACGATCTTCACACCCATGTCTTCGATACGCTGGATGTCCGCCTCCAGATCGCGGCGCGGCAGACGGTAAGCCGGAATGCCGAAGTGCATCATGCCGCCGGCCACAGGACCGGCGTCGCGGATCTCCACGCGGTGACCTAGCCGCACCAGATGCCAGGCCGCCGACAGGCCACTGGGACCGGCACCGACCACCAGGATTTTCTTGCCGGTCGGTGCCGCAGTGACCGGACACTGCCAGCCGAGCTCATTGGCGCGATCGCCGAGGAACCGCTCCACAGCATGGATACTCACCGTCTCGTCGAGCTGACCGCGATTGCAGGCGCTCTCGCAGGGGTGGTAGCAGACCCGTCCGTGCACCGCAGGCAAGGGATTATCAGCAACCAGCACCCGCCAGGCCTGCTCGAATTCACCGGCCTGTGCATGCGCCAGCCAGGCCTGGATATCCTCGCCGGCCGGGCAGGCGTGGTTGCAGGGCGGCAGCATGTCGACATAAACCGGACGTCGCACGCGCTGCTGGTGACCGATACGCTGTTCATGCGTCAGGTCCAGCGAGCGCGTCATATCAGAAGGTTTTCTGCTCATCGTTTTAGCACCATAGCATCAGGCCACACTCGAAGCGGTGGCTCAGCAGTGAATTGTACGGATAGACCCGGATCTGGTAGTGCTGCAGTCCTTCGAACCTATAACAGGGCCAGGGCGCGCAAAGATCAGCACGGTACAGTGTTTCTCCCGCGTCGTTCTTCCCGGTTGCCTCGAGACGCAGGCTATTGGCCGGCTCGAAGTCTCCAAGCTCATTCTGCTTACCTACCACACACTCTACTTCGACATCGTCGGACGACAGACCGTTCAACGCGACATTCACGACAATCACAAGGGATTCACCATTATTGATAGCGCGCGGCGGCGTCCCCTCCACACGCGCACTGATCCCTGGCCAGGCTCTCGCCACGGTGTGCAGCCAACGCGACAGCCGCGCAGCTTCGGCGCCTTTGTCGGCGCTTAACAGCCGACCCTGCCGCGCCGCCGGACCGTACAGATCACGCAGGTAATCAACGGCCATGCGCACACCGTTGAAGCGCGGCAGAATCGTACGCATGGAGGCCTTGGACATCTCGGTCCAGGCTTCCCGCTCGCCGCCGGCATTGCGGGAAAAGTACAGTGGAATGACTTCGCGTTCGAGCAGGTTCAGCAGCTCCTGCGCTTCTTCGCGATCGCGGGTCGCGGCATCCAGCTCCGGGTGCGGAGTAATGGCCCAGCCGTTGCTGCCGTCGTAGGCTTCGGCCCACCAGCCGTCCAGCACACTGAGATTGATGCCGCCGTTGATCGCCGCTTTCATGCC
>JAGXGS010000024.1 GCA_024636585.1 Thiogranum sp.
CGGGTGAAGTCGTGGGGCTGATCGGCCCCTCCGGTTCCGGCAAGAGCACGCTGCTCAAATGCCTGGGTGCGGTGATCGAGCCGACCGCCGGGCACATGGTGCTCGGAGAGGATGTCATTTATGACGATGGCTGGAAGGTCGGCGATATTCGCGCCTTGCGACGCGACCGGATCGGCTTTGTATTTCAGGCGCCGTACCTGATCCCGTTTCTGGACGTCACCGATAATGTGGCACTGCCATCGATGCTGACCGGTGAATCGAACAATGATGCGCGCCGGCGCGCGCGTGAGCTTTTGCAGGCGCTCGATGTGGATCACCGCGCCAGGGCCATGCCATCCCGGCTTTCCGGTGGCGAACAGCAGCGCGTGGCAATTGCCCGCGGCCTGGTCAATCATCCACCGGTAATTCTGGCCGATGAACCGACCGCGCCACTCGACAGTGAACGCGCCCTGGTTGTGATCAGGATACTGAACGAGATGGCGCGGAAGTTCGAGACCGCCATTATCGTCGTCACCCATGATGAGAAAATCATCCCGACCTTCAGACGCATCTATCACATCCGTGACGGCGTGACCTATGAAGAGCAGGGCGAAGGACGTGGCTTCGAATAGCTAAAAGACTGTACTCACCAGGTAGCCGGTATATCCGATATAGCAGGTCAACAGCACCGCACCCTCGAATCGATTGATTCGACCGGCGCCCCGGAATCCGTAACCGAAAACGAACAGCGAAAGGGTCAGCGCACCCATGACCAGGATGTCGCGGGAAAAAACCTCCGGCCCCACTGACATCGGATGGATAACGCCCGCGATTCCCACTACCGCCAGGGTGTTGAAGAGATTGGAACCGAGGATATTTCCCAGCGCAATGTCATGCTCGCCCTTGCGGGTGGCGACGATCGAAGAGGCCAGTTCCGGCAGCGAGGTGCCGACCGCCACAACGGTCAGGCCGATGATCAGATCGCTGACGCCAAGACCCTGAGCAATTTCAACGGCGCCCCAGACCAGGATGCGGGAGCTGATAATGAGCAGGACCAGACCAACCACGAGCCAGAATACGGAACGGCGGAGCGGCATGCTGTGGGTTTCGAATTCCTGTTCCATTTCACTGCCCAGCGCATCAGCTTTCTGTCGCATGCCTTGCCAGATGGTCCAGGCCATGAGCAAGGCAAATACACCCAGCAGCACCAGAGCGTCGAGGCGCGTGATCTCGCCATCCCAGATCTGCCAGCCGGCGAGCACTGTAATGGCAGTGAGAATCGGCAGTTCCTTGCGCAGCACCTGCGAGTGCACCGCAATCGGGCTGATCAACGCTGTCAGCCCGAGAATCAGGGCAATATTGGTAATGTTTGAGCCGTAGGCGTTGCCGAGCGCGAGTCCGGGATTTCCCTGCGAGGCCGCAAGCGCGGACACAACCATTTCCGGCGCCGAGGTGCCGAACCCTACCACCACCATCCCGATCAACAGCGGTGGCATGCCGAAATGCCGCGCGGTGGCGGCGGAACCTTCTACAAAACGATCGGCGCTCCAGACCAGTAGTGCGAGGCCCAGGACGATGGCAGTAATGGCCAGAGTCATATCAGTTATCTTCTTATGGATGTTCTATGGATCAGTTCTTTTAAAGCGAGCCGAGGCGTGGGCGGATTATGGCAGCTTGCGGAGGTTTTGTTTATCGTCATTCGCCGGTGTTCCAGCTGATAACCCAGATTAAAATGACAACGACAGTAACCACAACGATGCTGGTGAGTTTGTGCCGCTCGATCAGAGCCTGAGTGCGGTCGCCGAATTTCCACACCAGTGCAGCGAGCCCGTAATAGCGGATGCTTCGCGCCAGCAGGGTGGCGAGGATATAGCCTGACAGGGAGTAATGCGAGGCGCCGGCGGCCAGCATCGCAATCTGGAACGGTATCGGAATTACGCCGACACTCAATACGAACAGAAATCCGTTTTGCCTGACCTTTTCCAGGGCCCGCTGGAACTGTTCCGGATCACCGAACAGGGCTACCAGTTGTTCGCCGACGGCACCGAACAGTGCATAGCCGATGGCGTAACCCAGCAGCGCGCCAAGCAGGCATCCGCCCAGTGCCGCACCTGCGAGCAGCCACAGGCGTTCCCGATTGGCCTGCATGGCAGGAACCAGTATGGTTTCCAGCGGAATCGGTACTACCGTCGACTCGGCGAAAGACGCAACAAAAAGTCCCGGTACCAGGTGTTTCGAAATAATGAGCGCCTTGAGGCGGTCCTGAATTCCCATAGTCTTCCCTGACTCTTTCTGGAAAATCTCAGCTCGAATCGCTTTCTACAGGAAGCCCCGCCGTCTTCCATTCCGGATAGCCATCTTCCATGCGCCGCGCCTTCATCCCTTTCTTGCGCAGCTGTGCCACTGCGTCAAAAGCCAGCACGCAGTGAGGCCCGCGACAATAGGCAACGATTTCCTGATCGGGATTGATCTTGTCCAGGTAATCTTCCAGATCGGCAAGCGGAACGTTCACTGCGCCGGCCACATGCCCGGCTGCATACTCTTCCGGCGGTCTGACATCCAGCACCGTTACCAGGCCATCCCGAACCCGTTCCAGAAGTTCCTGGCGGAGCAGCGGCTCGAGATCATCTTTAACAGTTAAATATGTGTTAACAAGTTTTTCCACATCTGCCACATGGTGCTCTGCAACTGTGCGCAGGTTATTCAGCAGGGTAATGACATCGTCGCTGCTGAGGCGATAGAACACTTTCAGCCCCTCCTTGCGAGGAATCACCAGCCCTGCGTGGCGTAGCTGCTGCAAATGCTGTGACGTGTTGGCCAGACTCAGTCCGGCCACTTTGGCCAGTTGATCGACACTGCGTTCGCTCTGGGCAAGAAACTCCAGAAGTTCCAGCCGATTGGCATTGCCCAGCGCTTTGCCGACTCGCGCAAACTGGGTAAACAGGTCATGCTTGAACTCGTTGCTTGACATCGTTCAGGTATCCGTTAATCTTCTATTCAATAGATCTATTGATTAGTGAGGTGGCAATGAATAATTATAACAGGCGATCGGGGTGTCGGGCTCTGAACATGGAATGCTATTCATGAGCAGCAAGTTTCTGCGCATTGGCCTGCTGTTACTGCTGGTGGCTGGCATTGCGCTGGCGGTGATCTATCGCGACCGGTTCGATGTTGCGGCCCTTGAACTCTGGATTCAGGATGCCGGTATCTGGGCACCGCTGTTGTTCATGGCGGTCTATGCCGTTGCCGCGGTGCTGTTTCTCCCTGGCTCGGTTCTGACGCTGGCGGGCGGTGCCTTGTTCGGTCCGGTGCTGGGTACATTTTATAATCTTACCGGTGCGACTGTCGGTGCAGCCCTGGCGTTTCTCATCGCGCGCTATCTGGCCTCTGACTGGGTCGCGGACAAGACCGGCGGCCGTCTCAAACAACTTATCAAGGGCGTGGAGGGGGAAGGCTGGCGCTTTGTTGCCTTTACCCGCCTGGTACCCCTGTTCCCGTTCAATCTGCTCAACTATGCGCTGGGCCTGACCCGCATCCGGTTTTCTCATTACCTGCTTGCTACGTACATTTGTATGCTGCCCGGCGCGATTGCCTATACCTACCTGGGCTATGCCGGGCGCGAAGCGATCGGTGGTGGCGAGGGTGTAATCCAGAAGGCGCTTCTGGCGCTTGGTCTGCTGGCGCTGGTGGCATTCCTGCCGCGCCTGATCGGCAAGCTGCGGCGCGGACCGATGGTGGATATTCCGGAGCTCAAGCAGCGTCTCGATGCCGGTGAAGACGTGCTGGTACTCGATGTGCGCACTCCGGAAGATTTTGTGGGCGAGCAGGGCCACATCGGCGAGGCCATTAATATTCCGGTCGAAGAACTCGGCGCGCGGCTGACGGAACTCAGCGATTATCAGGAACGGCCGGTGGTAACCGTCTGCCGGACGGATCGAAAGTCCGCTGCAGCCGCGCAGATCCTCGCAAAAAACGGCTTTGCCGATGTGCATGTGGCGCGCATGGGCATGACCGCCTGGAACGAACAGGGTTATGAGATCGAGCACTGATTCGGGCATAACGGATGAGGAGTAATCAAGATGAACATACTGATGATTCTGAACGATCCACCGTACGGAACAGAGCGGTCATTTAACGGTCTGCGTCTGGCCAAGACACTGCTGGACAAGGGCGAAAAGCTCACGGTATTTCTGATGGCCGATGCCGTGTCCTGCGCCAAGCAGGGACAGAAGGTTCCAAATGGCTACTACAGCATCGAGCGCATGCTGAAACCGATAGTGCGTTCCGGAGAGTTGTTGCTGTGCGGCACCTGCATGGATGCACGCGGTCTTGCTGAAAACGAAGTTCTGGATGGCGCCCGACGCAGCACCATGGATGAACTGGCCAGCAAAACGATTGAAGCGGATCGGGTGCTGGTTTTCTAGCGGAATCGTGTCTGCGTCATTGACCTATTCGATCGGTATCGATTCGTTGAGCAGGTCCTGCTCATGCCCCTCACGCCGCTCGTGCGCAACCTTGTCATCGATGTGGTGCTCGGGTTTTACATCCAGAGACTGCGGCTGGATCCGCGCCTGCTTCGGCGTCCGCGTTGGCCGCTCGGGCGCGGCGGTGGTATCACGCGGCGCGGTCAGCAATCCCGCTGCCGATTGATCGAAACGGAGTCGGTAGATGGGTTCCGGCAGGCCGAACCCGTTCGTTTCCAGCGCGTCTTTTACTGCGGCAATTGTGAGCGAACGTGATTTTATAAAATTGGCATTGCGCTGGTTCATCCACGCGGCATAAAAGATCACGATATTCGAGTCCCCCACCTGCTGAATGATTCCCAACGGCGGCGGTTCCTTCAACACAAAATCCAGCGCATCCATGGCCTGCACACCGGTCTGGATGGCGGCCAGTGGATCGTCGTCGGCATCGACGCCCAGCTCGAAGTTGAACCGCCGTTCCGGATTCCTGGTGTAGTTCAGGATTGTCGCCTTGAAAACCTGGGCATTGGGAATGCGCAGATGATTCCCTTCCAGCGTCATTAGAATGGTGGCGCGCGAGGTCAAACGAATCACATGCCCTTCGCTGGTATTGATCACCACATGATCGTTCGGTCGAAACGGCTGGCGCAGACTCAGCATGATGCTGGCAACGTAATTTTCAATGGTATCGCGCACCGCAAAACCCACCGCCAGACCGATCACGCCGGCGGACCCCAGCACTGCTCCCAGCAGGGCCGTCGCACCGAGCAGATTCAGCGCCAGCACCAGCGCCAGGATGACGAATACCAGCCGCAGCGTGGTGGCGACCAGTTCGGCGATGAATTCATTGGGGGTGATTCGCCGCCACAAACGCGTGCGACTCGCCAGCAGGCTGCCAAGCAGTATAACGATCAAAAACACCACCACTGCCAGCACAAGCAGCGGTAATCGTGCGACCCCATCCTGCAGTAGCGTCCTGGATGCCTCCAGCGCTGGCGCCAGCTGACGGTTGAGCGCCACGTCCCGCTTGATCAGGTTTTCGACAGTCACCACTCCATCCACGCGTTCCACCAGTGCTTCCGCGCGTTGCGTCGCCTTCAGATCGGTGGTGGTGCCGGACAGCCTTACCACGCCCGATTGCACGGTCACGTTGACATTTTCGAGCGCCGGAATTTCCCGGAATATCGCTTTGACGCGCTCCGCTATTGCGCTATCGCTGACCTGTCTTTCCTCGGTCTGGATCGGCGTTCCGGGCTCGGCGGGCGCAGTCTCCGGTTGTGCGAAGACAGGCTGATGAGCGCTCAGGATCAGGGAAATTATCAAAGCGAATGAAAATCTTCCTTGTGATGTGATGACGCGCCTCCTCATTCATTCTTTAGTTGATTACTCTAGAGGATAGCTGGTTCCTGTTTCTTGACACTCCGGTGAGTGTGGTGCATTCAAAGGCCTGCCAACAGCAACCTCACCACCTTCGCCTACCACGCGCAGCTGCCGCATTACCTGGAAGAGGTCACCGACCCGCTGGGCAACCGCGCGATCCGCAACGAGTACGACGCCAGCGGCCGCCTGATCGCCCAGATCGACGCCGACGGCAACCGCATCGCGTTCACCCACGACATCACCGGCCGGGTGGAGACCATCAACGACGCACGCGGCCGCGCCTACCACTGACCGCAGCGCGGCAATCTCATAATGCCGTCTGCACCGCTGCACGACTAATCGAATTTTTTATTATAAACCAAGAAGATAGCTAAAGACCCGGCATCCGCGGCCGATGCAGGTGAACGCGCATGCCCATGCGCATCGTTATTGCTGTTGCTATTCGACCCCTAGGCCTGGAACGAATCGGGGAATGAAGGAGTTTTATGCGTCTGAACCTATCCAGTCTCCGGGCACGGCTCGCGTTCCTTCTTGTACTGATTATGCTCCCGATTTTCGTGCTGATGCTGCAGAACGCGGTGGAAGCGCGGAAGCAAGAGGCGCGGCACATGCAGGCGGCGGCGTTGCGGCTGGCCCGGCTGGTGTTGCTGGAGCAGCGCGAAATGATCGCCGGGGCACGGCAGTTGTTACCCGGACTGGCGCAGTTGCCGAACGTGCGCTCAGTGGCGGCCGGGGCGGCCTGTCACCGCGATCTGGCGGGTCTTCTCGAGCAGTATCCCTACTATGCCAATTTCGGCGTCAGTAATACCGATGGCCTTATGCGTTGCAGCGCAGTGCCTATGGCCGCTCCGGTTCACATCGGCGACAGGGATTATTTCCGGCGCGCGCTGGAGACCGGCGATTTCGCAATCGGCAGCTATCAGATCGGGCGCCTCACTGGCAAGAGCGCTATCAATCTCGGCTATCCTCTGCGCGATGCGCAAGGCCGCATTGACGGTGTAGTTTTCGCAGCGCTCGACCTTGCCTGGTTGAGCCGCAAGCTGACCGGGATTTCGCTGCCGACAGGAACCACAGTCACCATTCTCGACGCCAATGGCAGCGTGCTGGCACACCAGCCCGACCCGGAGCAATGGTTTGGCAGGTCGGTACGTGATGCTCCATTCGCGCAGTTGATTCTGGCGCATGGTACTGAAGGGACCGCGGAATCGATCGACGCAGCTGGTGTTCCGCGACTCTATGCCTTTACGCCGCTGCACACGGGCGATGCGGATAGCGCGTATGTCAGCGTGGGTATTCCGCGCGACCTTGCTTACGCCGAACTCGATGCACAATTCAAACGTAATCTTCTGGTCCTGCTCCTGATTGCGATCGTGGCATCGATCGTGGCATGCATCGGCAGTCATGTTTTCGTGTTGCATCCACTCAGGATTCTGGCCGACGCCAGCGAACGCCTTGGTAATGGCGATCTCAGCGCCCGCGCCGGATTACAGCAGAAGTCAGGTGTATTCGTCCAACTGGCACAGGTGTTTGACCAGATGGCCGAGTCGCTGCAACTGCGGCATGCTCAGGCTGATGCGCAGGATCAGGAGCTCAGGCGTATCAATCGTGCATTGCAGACCCTGAGCGCCGGCAATCACGCGCTTGTGCGTGCCGTCGACGAGCCGTCACTGTTGCAGGAAATGTGCAGAGTGGCGGTAGAGATCGGCGGCTATCGCATGGCCTGGGTCGGATATGCGGAACACGATGATCAACAGCGCGTGCGACCGGTTGCACAGGCCGGTATCGATGCGAACCTGCTCGCCAGTCTGCGGATCAGCTGGGCCAGTACCGGGCAGGTGAATGAACCGGTCGGCACGGCGATCCGGACCGGCTATCCATATGTGGCACATAAGCTACAGACCGATCCGCAGTACCGCATATGGCATGAGATTGCGCGCGGGCAAGGCATCCGCTCGTTGGCGTCACTGCCTTTGCGTGTAG
Source organism: Thiogranum sp. (assembly GCA_024636585.1). Lineage (GTDB taxonomy): Bacteria > Pseudomonadota > Gammaproteobacteria > DSM-19610 > DSM-19610 > Thiogranum. The sequence goes on from JAGXGS010000024.1 coordinate 7,803, forward strand.
GCCAGGAGGTGCTGGGTGTGATCACAGTGTGTTCGGAAGACCGCGATGCCTTTAATGCGCAGGAGCTCGAGCGCTTGCTGGAGATGACGGAAGATCTGGCCTACGGCATTGCTACCCTGCGCACAGGTGTTGAGAATGTGGCAGCGCAAGCCACGATCCTTCGTCTCGCCTATTACGACACCCTGACCGGCCTTCCTAACCACGCTTCGCTCCAGGACTGGCTGAATTGCCGAGTGAACGAACCGCAATCACAGCATCATGCATTTGCCATGCTGCTGTTCGACCTGAACCGGTTGCGGGACATCAACGACACTCTGGGTTTTGAAGCCGGAAACACCGTAATCAAGGAGTCAGGACAGCGTATCAGTCAGGCATCTGGACAGGGTGTATTTATCGCACGTATGCGTGGTGATGAATTTGCTGTGGTGCTGCCGGAAGCCGATGCTGATCGCGCCAGACAGGTGGCGCTCGACATTCTCAAGATATTGAATGAATCAATTATCGTCGATGACTTCTCACTGGTAGTGAGTGCAAGTGTAGGCATCGTTCTGTTTCCCGATCATGGAACAGACGCTGAACAGCTCATACGCCATGCCGATGTGGCAATGCAAATGGCCAAGGTGTCCGGAAACATGTGTTCCATGTATTCCGCGGGACAGGATAGCGAGAAGAAACATCATCTGGCGCTGGCATCTGATCTGCACCGGGCGCTCGATAATGATGGGCTTGAGCTGTATTTTCAGCCCAAAATCGCGATGCAATCTGGATGCGTCAGCGGGTTCGAAGCCCTGGCGCGTTGGCGGCATGAAGTGCACGGCATGATTTCTCCGGATGAATTTATTCCGCTGGCAGAGCGTACCGGCATCATCCGGCCGCTCACAGACTGGGTTCTGGAAACCGCACTTCGCCAGTCGCGAGCGTGGTGGCAAGCCGGCATCAGGCTGCCGATCGCTGTGAATCTGTCGACCTGTGATCTGCAGGACGCTCAATTGCTGGACCGGATCGAAGGCTGGTATGCAAGCGGACTGGTAGTGGAGGGGATGCTTGAACTCGAAATCACGGAAAGCGCGATCATGGCAGATCCGGCAGGCGCGCTCGAAGTGCTGACGCGCATCAGAGCCCTTGGTATACCGTTGTACATCGATGATTTCGGAACTGGCTACTCATCTCTGGGCTATCTGAAAAAACTGCCCGTTACAGCCATGAAAATCGACAAGTCCTTTGTCATCGACATGATGGAAGACGCAGATTCAGCGACTATCGTCCGCTCGACGATCACGCTGGCGCATGACCTCGGCATCGAAGTGGTGGCAGAAGGGGTCGAGGACGCGTCGGTGTGGGCGCAACTGAAAGCGCTCGGATGTGATTCAGCGCAAGGCTACTACATGGGCAGGCCGATGCCGGTCGCGCAGGTTGATCTCTGGCTGCGGGAGTCTTCCTGGGGGATGCGTGATGTGCCTGACGCCGGACAAAAAAAACAGACAAACCGATAGCCGTCATTGCGAGCGCAGCGCGGCAATCTCATCACGTCATCTCCACCCGCCCGAGATTACCGCATCACTTCGCCCATAGAACCCTGATTCATCACGGATACCTTATCTTTCGACGAAGATCAGAAACAGGATCTGGAACCGCCCGGGCCGATACGCCGCTGGGTCGCCCGCTGGCTGGTGCTGGGGGTGGCCCGACTCATTAGCCGGCTGCTCCTGCGGGTCGAGATACATGGTAGATTCCCCAAAGATGGCCCGTACGTTATCGCGCCGCGCCACCTGAGCTTCGTCGACCCGCTGGCGTTACTGCCGGCACTGACCAGAACACAACTCGAATCGTTGTACTGGGCCGGCCTCGGGGCCTACCTGTTTTCCAATCGCATTACCCGCGCCTTCAGCCGCACTGCGCGCATCCTGCCGATCGATCCCGGTTCGGCGCCGCGGCGGAGCCTGGCCCTGGCGGCGGCATGTCTGGAACGCGGCTACAGCCTGATCTGGTTTCCCGAAGGCGAACGTTCCCGGGACGGCAAGCTCCAGCAACTGCGGCCCGGCATCGGACTGGTCCTGGCGGCGCAGCCGGTGCCCGTGGTGCCGGTCTGGATCGATGGCACCCGGGAAGTGATGGCGCCGGGACAGTGGTTCCCGCGACCGGGAAAAGTGCGGTTGACCATCGGTGATCCCGTTGCGCCGGATACCTATGGGAATGATCAGCGGGAGATCGTTGCAATGCTTCAGTCACGACTGGAGGAGCTGGGCAAGCAATCTGTGCATGACTGACATCACTTCTTATGTTTTGTGAGCATTCAGCAAGTGCTGCGCACCGGCGGCAGTGCCGGCGCGGTCGCGTCGACGTATGCCACCAGTGACGACCTGCGACAGCGGGTAGTAATTATACCGCCAGCGCAGGTACGCTCAGTTTTGCCGACTGGCGAGACCAGTCAGTCGTTCTAGCCTTGCGGTGGATGATGCAGGCACCTACCGGGAATTGGGAGCGAGCCTTTGGACGCGGGTGAATGCACGGCGCGTGGACCTGGCTCTGACAGACGGCGATCCGCTCACTGATCTGGATGGTGTGGCTAATGCATCGATCGACGATCCCGTGGCACCGGCCGAGTTCATCCCTGTCACCAGCGATGGTGGCGGAGGCGGTGGTTGTACGCTGAGGGCAGGCAGGCAAGTGGATTCCGTCTGGCTTTTGCTGATTCTGCTATGTCTCGTTCGCACGTCATGGCACGCGCGCCCAGCGCAGCCCAGATAGCTATTCAGCAGGCTCGACAGCACTGGGGTAGCACATTGCTGACCGGCTGCAGGCGTTCACACAGTACCGGACGTGGTGCGTCGGCAATTTGGCGAAACTGCCACTCAGGTAAACCGGCCGTTCTGCCTTTCGCATTCAGATAGTCATCGATCCTGGTCAGCGGAAGGATAGATATCCGCAGTCCAGAATTCGCGTTGATATAACCTTCGATGTGTTTGCGCTACCATACCCCGCAGCCCCGGGAACACGAGCTTTTACGAGAACAGAGAGATAGTTATGGCAGAAGCGATCTACTGGAACAGCATCGTCAACAGGAGGGTTCGCGAACACTGCCATGCCTTCGATGGCAAAGACAAAGAACTGATCTGTGCGAATCTAAAACGGTTAGCTTGTGCC
>JAGXGS010000025.1 GCA_024636585.1 Thiogranum sp.
ACATAACTTACTCCATGCCTTTAATACAGTCATTGCGAGGTGCGCAGCGCCGCGGCAATCTCTTGCGGCGGCTGCACTGTCGGGAGATTGCCGCGCTTCGCTCGCAATGACGAGGCGATTATTGGTCCCGGGTGAAAAGCCGCGGGTTGCTCTTGATGAATGAGTGAATCCAGCGTTCGAGGAAGGATTTGTTTTTGGCGGTTTTTATGTAGCCGTATCCAAGCACTGAGATTACCAGGGCACCGAGGGCGTCGACGATCAGATCCCACATGGTGTCGGTCAGGCCGGAAGGGTCGCCGAGCATTTCCTTTTGCATGTTCATAGTGAAGAAACTGTCCATGGCGAATTCGAAGATTTCCCATAGGGTGCCCATTCCGACAGCGAACAGGAACGCAAAGAAGGCAACGAACCCCGGTTTCATGTGGATGTCGATGTCTTCGGTTTCATTTAACACGTACACAAGCATGAAGCCGATAATTCCGAACAGGATTCCAGAACTGGAGTGCAGCGCTATATCCCACCACCAGAAGCGGGCGTAATAGTCATGCACTTCGCCGAGAAACAGCGATGCGAATACGAACGCGATTGCCAGCAGAACGAATTCGGGAGGAATAAACACCTGGAAAAACTTTGCCAGGAACACTGGAGCCAGTGTTATGAGTATTATTCCAACTGTGACCACTGCTGTCAGCCACTGCTGTTCCAGTACTGCAGCCACAGCTTCGATAACCAGAACCGCCTGAAGAAAAAAGGTCAATCGGCGGTGTATCAGCTGTGGCTTCATTCAAACTCCAGGAGGTGTCGGTACGCAAAAGAGTATCATTATCGCAATCATGACCGCACGCCTGTATCTGAATGCTGGCCAATTTCACATCAACCACCGCCGCTTCATCAACCACCACGACAGGAAAGAGGCAAGCAATCCGACTCCGACAAGGGCAAGCAACTGCAGAGGAAAATCCGCAACCTCACCACCGTCCAGAAGGATCGACCTGACCGGCTGGTAAAACTGGTATGAAGGGATCAGCGGCGCCACGCTGCTGAGTTTTTCAGAGAAGTCCGCCAACGCGGAAGGCAGAAGATGCGGCAGATAAAACAGCACACCCAGGGTTCTCGCACTGGCCTGGGTGCGGCACAGAAAACCGACGAAGATTCCGAAGGCACTGAAACAGAACCCGCCCGCCAGCAGAAACACAAGGTAGCTCAGCCGGCCGCCAGGCTCTGAGTCGAATGTCATCAGAAGGTGGAGAAGCAGTGCCGCGATGGCGATCAGAATGGTCCCCAGAGCGATTTTCGCAAGCAACCACTCCGCCTCGCGAATTGGTGTTTGCAGCAAGCCTAGAAGCAGCTTTTTCTCTTTTTCTTCGGCGACCTGGGTCGGCAGAACAATGAATCCGACCAGCAGAACCAGCATCAGTATCCAGGTTGGCAGCATCTGCCGCTGGATTGCGGCATCCTGCAGCGGACGTATCTCGCTAATCCAGTTGCTGCGATCTTCCACTGCCCGTTGCAACTCCGCGATGCTTTCGACGATGACCAGGGTTTCAAACGATGCTTTTTCCAGTACGATCAGGAGGCTGCCTCCAGACTCCTTCGTCGGCACCAGCACACCATCGCCGTTTCGCTCTTCCAACCAGCGGGTGCCCTGCTCTTCACTGACAAACCAGAACACCTCGAAAGCGCCTTCGGCCGTTTCAATACTTTCCAGCAGACCGGCAGGATAATCGCCGTTTTCAATCAGGCCTATTTTTATCTGCTGAACGTCGGTCCCGTTGTTGTCGACCAGCTCCAGCGTTAAAAAAACAAACAACGGAATGAACAGTACCAGGTAAAGCGTCTTGTTTTTCAGTGCCATCGCCAGATCATTGAACGTCAGCAGCGCGATGTTTCTGATCATGAATAAAGATTCTGATGAATATGCGATTCGAAATATTCTGCGGGAGAACCGTCGAAGACCAGACTTCCCTGATGAAGGACCATGATCCGTGTTGCGAGGGCTTTTATTTCCTCCGGGCGATGCGAAGTAAACAGAATGGTCTTCCCTGATGCATGAAGTCTTTCCAGCAGCAGGTAAATTTCCTTTGTCATATCAAAATCGAGCCCCGAAGTCGGCTCGTCAAAGAGCATGAGCGGCGGGTCCGCAAGCAGCGAACGTCCGATGCTGACTCGCTGCTTCAAGCCTTTCGACAACACCTGGACTTTGCTGCGACGAAACGGGATGAGATTGAATTCCGTCAAAGTCGCTTCGATACGCGCGACAGGGATTTTGAACAGACGGGCAAAAAGTATGAGGTTGTATTCAACCGAAAACAGATCGAAGAGATTCGGCGTTTCAGGTACGAATCCGATCTTCCTGACCAGCGCGCGCCTGTTTTTGAGATCAATCCCATCGACCCGAACTTCGCCGGAATCAGGAATCAGCCAACCACCCAGGATTTTTAAAAGAGTCGACTTCCCCGCGCCATTGTGGCCCACCAGGGCAATGAGCTCACCCTGCTGGATAGTGAATCCAGTGGCAAGAAGTCCTCGGTTTCCTTTGTAAATTTTGGAAAGGTCATGCACTTCGAGCTGCATCGGGTCCTCCTGCCGGCCCCCGTTCCGATGACGGTGCGGGGACCGGACCCAAAGCGGCTATATACGCTGTGCCAGAAATACAACCAAAAGGACTAAAATAACTACCGTTAACACACCGGTCATGGTGATATCCTTATTTTTAGTGATTTCTGCAGGTTAGCGCAGATTGAAGGGTACATCTTTGCACGAATTCTAGTTCGTGTCGCCCTGCGCTGCATCTTCGATAGTTTCACCAGCGTCTTCTATTTCATCTCCAGCCCTGGCGGCCGCGTCATCGATACTCTCGCCCGCACTTTCCGCCGGACCCTGCTGTGTGTCACACCCGGGAAGCGCCAGAAAAAATACGCTCGCAAGCAAGGCTGCACTGATGGTCTGAACTGATTTCATATTACTTTCCTTGTTGTTATTCATGATTGCCGAAGGCGGCATCATTATGGGCTCTCTGCTATTCGAAGCGCAAATGTCACCTCCTTGAGACAAGGTGTTGCAGCTTATCATCGGAAATACGGCGGAGTCAGTTCTTGATCAGCTCGCGTGTTCGGTACTCGCTTTGAAGCCTCCCGGGCTTGTATCGCCGGTAAAGCTGAACGGATAATTCAGGTGGAAAACTTCGCTTGCCAAACCCAGCAGTACGCCAGGAACGGGATTACGGCGCCGATTCAGACGGCGTCATAATGCTGAGCAACAGCACAGCCTGGGCGGTCGCATGGAAGTTCGAATCCGGGGCACGCAGAGTGAATCCCCGCGGGCCAAAAGTTATGTGATGATCGCCGACCCGCAGCAGTGGATCGTATCCGCTCCAACCACCATCGGGCCGCTGGGCATCAATCAGATTCTGAAGCCAGACCGGCTTGATCAACTCGGATCCCCCCGACTCAGCCAGCATAAGAACACGTTGCAGATAGACGTCGACGACACGTGGATCCCAGATTAGCTGGCGTACGATCCGCCGCTGCAGTTGCTGGACTGTATTCTGAACCTCGACCTGATCGCCACACTCGATTTCCTGCAACATCCGGATACCCATGAGCTGATGGGTGACACAGGCAGGCCTGAATGGCCGGCTGTCGCAGAAATCCGGGCTGTTCTGTGCGGCAATCTCCGGCCGTTTTCCAAGCTCATGATCGCAGGTCATGGCATAAACGAAATGCTGCCTGTAATAGGACAGGCCATTTACCACCTCATCAGGAATCGGAACCCATGCTCCGGGATAGAATAACGGTCGCCATACTGCGGAATGATTCGCGAGGTATCGTTTTTCGTAGGCGCCAAACAATTCCTGCAGGCGGACGTCGCCGGTGATTTCGCCCGACTGTTGCACAAATCGCCAAAGTGAAGGGGCGGTTCTTTTCTTCAACAGGTCGTCACGATTCTCCTGCAGCCATTGAATAGTTTTTTCAAGTGCAACGGCCACTTCTTCCTGTTCGGGCGGCAATACGTCACGATTATTTTTCCATACAAGATAGCCATAAGAAGCGCCGATCAGCAGACCTGCGAAAAGTCCCAGTTTTAGCAAAACTTTCATGACGCTACTTTATAGGGTTTTTACCGGCTGTTCCAATTTTTGGCCAGCATGTTTCTAAGCAAAACCATGCGGGCTATCAGCATGTGATTCGGCGGCAGACTATTATTGACCCTGTTAGGCCGCCAAGGAGATGGAATCAGGTCCATACTGATCAATGAACCAGCTCATGTTTGAGTATTGTCCCAGGCTCCTTTTAAAGTTTTTACTCTGACCCCAAATATCCAGAGAGGTTTTAGAGATGGCACTTGAGATTCATTCAGCTGTTTTTGAAGATGGTGGCGATATTCCGTCGAGGTACACTTGCGAGGGCGATGACGTTTCGCCACCGTTAGGGTGGAGCGGCGTGCCCGATGATGCGGAAAGCCTGGTGCTGATCGTGGATGATCCGGACGCACCGGACCCGGCGGCGCCGCGCATGATCTGGGTGCATTGGGTGCTGTATAACCTGCCGGGGGACGCGCTGGATTTACCGGAAGGCGTCACTGTGAAGCAACTGCCGGTTGGCACGCATGAAGGTCTGAACAACTGGGGCCGCACCGGCTATGGTGGCCCCTGCCCCCCGGCTGAAAAACATCGGTATTTTCACACGCTGTACGCGCTGGACACCTTGCTGGATTTTAAGCAGCCGACCCGGGAACAGGTGGCGAACGCAATGGAAGGTCACGTGCTCGCGCAGGCACAGTTGCTGGGGATGTATGAAAAACGCGGCTAGGCGCGTTATCTATGCACGCCGCGCAGGCGTTTGGACCAGAGGATGAATGCGGCGGGAATATGCACGATGCCGAAGCCGGTGAAGAATGCCACCAGCTGTACCAGCGGTTGATCTACACCGGTCCAGAGGATAGCGGTCCAGCCGACTGCAATGCCGACCACTGCCAGGATGATCCGTGCCAGTGTCGCCTGACGCTGCGTGGCGCTGTGAAACGGAATCCGATACTGTGCATAAGCCGCGATAGCCAGCACCACCAGCATCAGAATCAGGTTGAATGCAGTCGCCATGGCTAGGCGCTGACGATCTTGCCGAACTCTTCTCTCAGCAATCCTTCGAACAACGGAATCTTGTATGCATTGTTGCTCATGGGCCGGGCGTCGGCGACTGCAGCCCTGGCCGCTGCACGGATGTTTCCATCATTGAGGGTATTGCCGCGCAGTACCTCCTCGGCTTCACGTGAACGCCAGGGCACCGGTGCGGCAGCCGCGAGCACCACACGACAATCGCGGACCTGATCGCCTTCCATGTCGAATGCCAACGCACAACCGGCCACGGCGAAATCCCAGGAACGCCGGGTGCGAATCTTGCGATAGCTGCTGTACCGGCCGGCGGCTGCCGGCGGCAGATGAATTGCGGTGATGACCTCCGCATCCTGCAGGACCGTCTCGCGGGTGGGATCTTTTTCCGGCGGCATGTGCAGTTCCGACACCGGCAGTCGCCGCCTGCCGCCTGGACCGACGATGGCGACTTCAGCATCCAGCGCCACCAGTGCCGGGGCCGGGTCCGAGGGATGCACAATGAAGCAGTTGGCGCCGCCCATGATGCAGTGATATTCGTTTTCTCCATTCACGGCAAAGCACTTGTAGCCGCCCTTGCGCAAACAGTCGAAGTCGCCGCGGTAATACCAGCAACGCGGTTTCTGGCAGAGATTTCCGCCGAGGGTGCCCTGGTTACGCAGTTGCGGACTGGCGACATCAGCCGCGGCCTGCGCCAGTCCAGCATACTTCCGCTGGATCAACGGGTGTTCGGCCACGTCGGTAATAGTCGTCAGCGCGCCGATGACCAGGCCGCCGTCCGAGGTTTCGCTGACGCCGGAGATATCTTTCAGGCCTGACAGGCTGACCAGCTTGTCGGCAGAGAACACGTCGTCGCGCAGGCAGCCAAGCAGATCAGTACCACCGGCATGTATAAATGCATTTTTGTCGCCCAGCGCGGTAACCACGTCCTCGACGGAGCCCGGTTGAATATAGGCAAAAGGAGTGAACATGCTTAGCCCTCCTGGCTGGCAAGTGGATCGATGAGCGTGACCGGGTTGATCGGCGTATCGCGCATGCGAATGCCGGTAGCCGCATAAACAGCGTTTGCGATGGCGCCGCCGGTAGGAATGGTAACGGGTTCGCCGAGTCCCTTGGCGCCAACGATATTGGCCTGTTCATCGCTCAGCATAATGGGTTCGGAGATGATCTCCGCCGGCACATCCAGTGCAGTCGGCAGCTTGTAGTCATGCCAGTTGCGATTGCACAGCTTCCCGGTGGGACCATCCAGCACGCGCTGCTCGGTGGTGGCATAACCGACACCCATGGTGATGCCACCGATCACTTGTCCGTCCCAGGTCAGGCGATTGATCACGCGTCCGCTTTCATTGGTGCCGAGCATGCGCAGCAGCCGTATTTCGCCAGTGCGCCGGTTGACTTCCACTTCACAGAACTGTGCGGCAAATGGCGTGATGCTGACATCCTGCCGATTCGGCTGGCGCTCGCCGACGCCCACCACCACTTTCTGTTTTTTGAGTTCGTCGAGTTCCGGGATCGCCAGGCTCTCCAGTCCGTCCGCAGTGCGCAGGCGGTCGCCGGCAAATATGATTTCATCACGCTCGCGCCCGAGTTGCCGGGCCGCCATGTCCATCAGCCGATCCTTGGCCGCCAGGCAGGCGCGGCGCACCGCGGGCGCCTCGGTAGGCACTGTCTTGCTGCCGCCGGACGGTGTCGCGAACTGTGTGGTTGCGGTGTCGGCGTGCTCGATCTGAACGGCATCGGGCTCCATACCGAACTCTTCCGCTACCACCATCGCCATCACTGTCTTGGTGCCGGTACCGATGTCAGACGCGCCCATATTGAGATTGGCCGTACCGTCGGCATACAGCCGCAGAATCACGGTCGACGGGGGTCCGCCATCGCCGACGAACCAGTTGGCCGCCGCCATCCCGACACCGCGTTGCAAATGACCATTGCCGCGCGGCGCGGCTTTCGCCTGATCCCAGCCAAAGGCTTTGGCGCCCTGCTCGATACACAGGCGCAGGCCATCTGTGGTGTAGGGTTTGTTGCCGCGGGCCTGGGTGCCGTCCGGAATATTAAGCAGCCGCAGCGCCACCGGGTCCATGTCCAGTTGTTCCGCCAGCGCATCCATCATCTGTTCCATTGCCCAGGAACATTGCACATAACCGGGTGCGCGAAATGGCCGGGCCGGCTGCGCATTGATATAAACGTCGGTGAGCTCAGTGCTGACGTTGTCGCACTGATAGAGATCCTTGGCCAGCCAGTCGAGCAGCGAGGTGCCACCGGCCTTGTAGGCGCCGCTGGCGCCGATGCCCTTGAACTGTATCGCGGTGAGCGTGCCGTCTTTTTTTGCGCCGGCCTTGATGGTCATGGTAGTGGGTGGCCGATTGCCCATCGAGACCAGGGTCTGCTCGCGGGTCATGAACAGTTTGACGGGACGATTGCTGCGCCGCGACAGCATCGCGGCGGCGATAGCGTATTTGTCGGTGCGCAGTTTGGAGCCGAAGGCACCGCCGACATAATGGCCGATCACCCGCACCCGCGCCAAGGGCATGTTCAGCGTCTCGGCGATCTTCGACTGCACGGCAAACACACCCTGCGTCGACTCCCAGACCGTGAGCCGGTCCGCTTCCCAGCGTGCCACGCAGCCGTGTGGTTCCAGCGGTGTCTGCATTTCACTGGCCGAGCGATATGTCTCTTCCAGCACCACATCGGCTGCGGCGAAGCCCTGTTCGATATTGCCGCGCGAATAACTCTGGTGGCCGGCTTCGTTGCCGCCGTCGTGCACTTCGGGCGCACCGGATTCCAGCGCCGCCAGTTCATCGGAAACGAACGGCAGCGTTTCGTATTCGACTTCGATGGCACGCAATGCGTCATGCGCCCGGTACGATGAGTCGGCCGCCACCGCCGCGACGAAATCACCTTCGAAGCGGCAGTGATCGTAGAACAGCTTGCCGGGGTAATCGCTGCCGTAATCCCAGTCCGGATTCGCGTCCTCGGTGTTGCGGCTGATCACCGCATAGACACCTGACAACTTTTCCGCCTTCGACGTATCCACAGACTTCACGCGCGCATTGGCATGCGGACTTGTCAGCACCGCAGCGTGCAGCATGCCGGGCAACATCACATCGGAGGGAAATATCGCGCTGCCGCTGACGCGCTCGAAGGCATCGACGCGCGGCTGGCGGCTGCCCACCACGCGCGTCTTTTCACCCCAGGGCTGCGGATCACCGGCAGCCCCCGCATCCGGGGCCTGCGGATAGCGCACCTGACCTTCGATCTCCTGTTCGGACTCAGTCATGATTTACCCCTTGCGCAGAACTGCTGCATCCGCGACCGCAGTGAATATATTGGTGTAGGCGCCGCAACGGCACAGATTGCCACTCATGCCGCGGCGTATTTCGTCAAAAGAGGGATTCGGATTGTGCCGCAGCAGGCCTTCGGCGGCCATCACCTGACCCGGCGTGCAATAGCCGCATTGCAGGCCGTCTTCCTTCATGAAGCTGGCTTGCACCGCGCCCAGCTGGTCGCCATTCACCAGTCCTTCAGCAGTCTCGATGCGGTGTCCTTCGGCCTCCACCGCCAGGACCATGCAGGCATAACGGGGAAGATCGTCGACCAGTACCGTGCAGGAACCGCACTCGCCGCGCTCGCAGCCGATCTTCGCCGCGGTCAGGCCAAGTTGTTCGCGCATGACACTGAGCAGCGTCCAGCGCGGCTCGACCAGCACCGCATGTGATTTGCCATTGACGTTGAGCCTCAGCTGCACTGGTTCGTCTCCGGCCAGCGCCTCATTCGGCTGTTTGACCTCGGCGGCCATGGCATTATGTCCGATCGCCAGGGCCACGCCGCCGGCACTCCACGACTTGATGAATTCCCGGCGTGTGAATCCAAACCGGTCACCGGACGTTGCACCACTCTGCCGACCCTGATCCTGACTGCGTTTACTGGCACACATGTTCGCCTCCTGTGGCGGGGTTTCGGGAGCCTCTATTATTTATAGCAGCCATGATCCGGCGCGCACGCCGACCCGCAGGAGGAGGGATTGATATTTCTCAATCGGTGGTGACGGAATCGATCAGGTGGGAGTGTACAGTTGCGAACTCAGGCCTTCGGCCTGCATCAGTTCAAGGCCATATTCTATGGCAATGGCGTAGGACACATTGCTTTCGCGCGCCTCCAGTTTTTCGGTGCTGGTGCTTGTGGCCGTGACGATTTCGGTGGGTTCGAAACGACCGCTGACGATGCCAATAATGTGGCCGTCGCCGACATGCACCAGCGGTCCGCCGCGATCGCCCTCATGGAAAGCCGAATCATAAAGGAGCATCGCCGTATCATTGCGCGAGCGGATCTTGGCGCTCACTACCGCGTTGTAACCCATCAGACTGTGCACCTGCTGATGCCCGAATGAATAACCGAGGCTCATGACACTGGCGCCGGGACGCACCGCCTGAGTGGCGCCGAGAAAATCATCCGGCACGCCGATCTCGATATCCTGCTCGATGCGCAACAACGCAACATCGTGAGCGACATCGACCTGCCGCACCTGCACCGGCATAGCCGCAACGCGCTGAAAACTCATCGGGCTGTATTCTTCGCTGTAGGTGGTCGGCACCACTACCAGGTCCTTCTCCTCAGTGGTGAGATGCGCTGCGGTCAACAGATAGCCGCCGCTGTGCACCAGAAATGCCGAACCGATAAAGTTGATCGTTTCGTCTCCGCTGCGCGCCAGCATCATAACCCCGCTACGGAATTTGTGACTGATCCCCTGAAGCATGTTGTCTCCGTTTGCGTTTTATTTGCTGTCTATGGAATGCTTTTCGCCGCGCGGCTCCGTGGGTCCGATCCAGAACGTGCGGCGACCAAAGGTGGGCATGCGCCGGGTTGCGCGGGTTCGATATTCCTGCCCCTCATATTGCTCGATCGCCACTGAAAACGTCTGGCCTTCGCGGTATTCGGCCATACCCTTGTGCAGCGCGTAACACATACCCAGCAGTATGATCGCAAACGGCAGTCCGGTGGCGATGGCCGCCGTCTGTAACGCTACCAGCCCGCCGCCCAGCAGCAGCACGCCTGCGACCAGACCTTCCATGACTGCCCAGAATACACGCTGTACCACGGGCGGTTCCGGATTGCCGCCGGCAGTGATGATATCGATCACCAGCGAACCCGAGTCCGAGGAGGTAACGAAAAACGTCACCACTACCGCTACTGCCAGACTTGCGGTAAGCATATCCAGCGGGAGCTGCTCCAGCAGCACGAACAGCGAGACCGGAATATTTTCCTGAACCGCCTCAACAATGCCACCGGCGCCGAACAACTCGATATTCAGGGCAGTGTTGCCGAAGACTGTCATCCAGCCAAAGGTCACCAGCGTCGGGATGAACAGCACGCCCTTGATGAACTCACGCACAGTACGGCCGTAGGACACGCGCGCGATAAACATGCCGACAAACGGCGACCAGGATATCCACCAGCCCCAGTAGAATATCGTCCAGCCGTTCTGCCACTCGGTCTCTTCATAGGTCTCGTTCCAGGTGCTGAGCTGCGCAAAATTCTGAATGTAATACCCGATGTTTTCCACAAACCCGTTGAAGATGAACAGCGTCGGTCCGGCCAGCAGCACAAACAGCATCAGCGCCCCGGCAATAACCACATTGATCTGACTCAGCAGTCGAATGCCGCCTTCCAGCCCACGCACTACTGACCAGGTGGCGAGTGCCGTGATGGCAGCAATGAGGGTCAGCTGCACACCGATGGTCTCCGGGACATCGAGCAGATGATTCAGGCCCGCGTTGACCTGCTGCACGCCGAGCCCGAGCGAAGTCGCCACACCGAACATGGTCGCCACAGTGGCCATAATATCGATTACATTGCCGATCCAGCCATAGATGCGTTCCCCGAACAGCGGGTAGAAAACCGAACGGACGGACAATGGCAGATTGCGATTGAAAGCGAAAAAGGCCAGCGCCAGCCCGACCAGCGTGTATAGCGCCCAGGGGTGCAGCCCCCAGTGCAAAAAGGTGAAATCCATGGCCATGCGCGCGGCTTCCGGGGTTCCCGATTCGACCAGCGGCGAAGTGCCGAAATGGAACATGGGCTCAGCCACGCCATAGAACAACAGGCCGATACCCATGCCGGCGCTGAACAGCATGGCGTACCAGGAGGCGCTGGAAAATTCCGGTTCGGCGCCTTCGCCACCCAGGCGAATATTGCCGAAGCGACCCAGCAGCAGCGAGATGACGAAGATGAGAATGATGTTCATGGTAGCAACGAAGAACCAGCCGGCATAGATGGAGACGCCGTTCTGCACCACGGAAAACAGGTTATCCACCTGGGCTTCAAAAAACAGCGTCAACGCCACGAACACGACAATCAAAGCTGCCGAAATAAAGAACACATAAGGGTGGACGTCGAGTTTCAGCCAGCCGTCCGGTTGCTCGTCCGACAGGCTGTTGCCTGAATTATTTTCTGCCATAGTTTCTTTCAGCGCGGCAGTCGTCGGGGTACCTGGACGGGCTGCTGCAACCACTCCTCAAAGCGTTTATTGATGCGTTCATGATGTTCAGCCCACCAGCGCGAATTTACCTTCAGGGCAGTGGCGAAATTGTCTGGCGCGGTCGGCAGGCTCGAGCCCAGCCGCGGATCGAGCTGCGCCAGCGACGAGCGGCGCACCGGACCGTAAGGGATGTGACGTGCCTGCTCCGCAAGCTGTTCGGGCGCAGTGGCGAAATGTATAAATTCCATCGCCTGTTCGCGGCGGGGATTGCCCCTGGGTATTCCCAGCAGGTCGATGTTCCAGACCTGGTGATCCCAGATGATTTCCAGCGGCTGATTGCGGGCGACTACCGCATCATGAATGCGTCCATTGTAGGATGACGTCATCACGACCCGGCCGGTCTCGAGCAGCCGCGGTGCCTCGATACCCGCTTCCCACCACACCAGCCCGGGCTTGATCCGGTCGAGCACCCGCAGCGCACGCTCCACGCCCTCGGAGGTTTCCAGTACGTCATAGACGCGTTGCTGCGCTACACCATCGGCAATCAACGCCCACTCCATGTTGGCCCGCGGGGTGCGCCGCAAACCGCGCGCGCCCGGGAAGCGCTCTATATCAAAAAAATCTTCCAGACGTTCCGGCGCTGCGCCGGACAGTGCGTCGCGATCATAGGCAATCACGGTCGACCAGATCACTGTGCCGACGGCACAATCGGTCAGACTGCCGGGGAGGAAATCTTCCGTCACCGCACCACCACCGGGAGGTGGCGCCAGTGCTTCGACCGGAATCGGCTCCAGCAATCCCTCCGCGCAGCCGCGAATCGCGTCGCTGAGTTCCAGGTCGATAACGTCCCAGCGAAAATTCAGCGAACGCACCTGGTTGCGCAGCTCAGCCAGGCCGCCGTTGTAGTCTTCCATGTTGATGCGCACGCCGGTCTCGGCTTCATAAGGTCTGGCAAACGCAAGAATCTGACTGCGGGTGTAAGCTCCGCCCCATGACACCATGTCCAGTTGCTGAGCGGCGGTCGATACCGGCAGCCACAACAGCAGCGCGAGCCAGGCTACCCGTCGCGCAACAGAACACAGACTGTGCAGAGATTCGCTCATGCGCTACCAGTAGTAACCCACATTGATGTTGTAGCGCGTTTCCCAGCTGTTATCACCGGCGCCCGCCAGCGAACCATCGCCGAAAAAGATCATATTCTTGCCCCTGATGATATCGATGTAGGTGAAAGTAGGTCCGGCACCGATGGCGCAACCGGTAGTGTTCAGATACGAATTGTCGAAATTGTCCGGATCCTTGTCGAGTACGCTGAAATCATTGTAACAGGTCAGCAGATTCACGCCGGGCCAGCGCACCGGCAGATTATAAGCAATATTGAATACGCCAAAATTACCGTCTGCAGCGACTTCATGTACGCCGCCGAAAGCCCCGAAAGTAATGCTGTCGCTACTTATGCCGGCGGGATTGCGCGGATCATACGCATAACGCCCGCCCTCCAGTTGCAGGTTCCAGCGGCCACAGCGGCTGTCGATATGCACGGCCGCCGCCCAGTAGTCGCCGTTATTGTCAGTATCACGGTTATAGAGCTGTCCCCACATGCCCGAGCCGCCCAGCTCATGCGAACAGTCGCTGCCCTGCTCAAGGTTGTAAACGAGTCGTGCATTCACTGTGTTGGTCTGTTCATTGCGGGCATCGCCACTGGCTACCGGATCGTATGAATAGCGATCGAGGTTCGATGCATCACCCAGTTCGGCATTCTTGAAGCCAGCCAGCTGCAGGTTCCAGGCGCCGAAATCGGCCAGGTATTTGACGCCCGTGTCATAGTCATCTCCCAGCCCGATGTAATACGGGACCCCGAACCAGAAGTTGTGCGCTGCATAGGGCAACAGCCCGAACGGCACCTGGGTAATACCGCCCTGTATCTGACCGGCATCCCCGAAGTCATAGCCGATCCAGCCGTGATGAATGGTGTTCATGTACGTGTAGAAACGGTATTCAGCCGACAGCAGAATGTTATCGCTCTGACCATCTATATTGAGTCGAAACAGGTCAAGGCCGATGTCGCCGCGCTTGGTGTCTGCGCTTTCGTCAAAGTCTCTCCAGACGTAATTGAAGCGCAACGCGCCGCCGACATCGAAGCCGTCCACTGCGGCTTCGGCAGTAACTTCATCCGTGGCTGCAGAGGCTTTGGCATCGAGGCTGCTCTGATCGGCGCCTGTCAGACGCTCTTCCAGTTCATTGATGCGCTGTTTGAGTTCTTCCAGTTCCAGGCGCAACGCATCGGTTTCGGGGGACGCCTGAGCCGGGCTGTAGCCCAGTGCCAGCAGTATTGCAAGCCGGCCGATCACGCTGATACCGCTTGTCGAGCTTGTTCTTGTCATCCGTCCAGTGTAGCAACGGCTGCCGGTGCCGGGTCAAGCACCAGCGGGCATGCGCACGGCTGATCAGGACCGATGTGGCGCACCGGCGTCGATTGCCGGGGCAGGCGTCCGCCCGCCATGGAACAGGGAATACACCGCCGGGATCAGCACCAGAGTGATCAACGTAGAGGCCGTGAGCCCGCCGAGCACCGCGCGCGCCAGCGGTGCCTGGGCGTCGGCACCTTCGCCGATCCCCAGCGCCAGCGGCAGCAATGCCAGGATCGTGGTCAGGGTAGTCATCAGCACCGGACGCAGGCGCCGCCGTCCTGCCTCCAGCAGCGCATCCTGGGTCGTCTGCCCGGCGCGCCGCAATTGCGCCGTCTGGTCTACCAGCAGAATGGCATTGTTGACGACGATGCCGGCCAGCATGATGCAGCCGATGGCCGATTGCAGGTTGAGGGTGGTTTCAGTAATGAACAGCGTCACCAGTACGCCGACTGCCGCAACCGGCACCGAAAGCATGACCACCAGTGGGTCGCCCAGCGATTCATACTGCGATGCCAGCACCATATACACCAGCAGCAATGCCAGCACCAGTGACACGATCAGTTCGTTGAAGGCTTTCTGCTGTTCTTCAAAGTTTCCCGCCACCATCAGGTCATAACCGACCGGACGCGGAATCTCCGCGAGACGCGCCTGCACATCGGCGGCCACCGAACCGAGATCGCGCTCCGCCACGTTCGCGGTCACCGTGACCAGTCGTTGCTGGTCCTTGCGTTCGATGGTGACCGGTCCACTGCCGGCGCGCGTATCGACCAGGTTGCGCAATGCAACCTGATCGCCGTCGGGGGTGCGCAGGGTCAAATCCAGAATCTCATCGAGCGAGCGCTTCTCGGCATCTTCCAGCTGCACCAGAATCCGATAGGAATTGCCCTGCACGCGGTACTCGCCGGCTTTGGAACCTGCCACTGCCGTCTCGATCACCTCGGTGACATCGCGCACTGTCATTCCGAGGTCAGCAATCCTGGCGCGGTCGAACAGGATCTCGCGCTGTGGAATGCCCGCCTCGCGACTGAGTTCGACATCGGTGATTCCGGCGACATCCTCGATGCGATCGACGACATGGCGCGCCAGCAGATCGAGCGTATCCAGGTCGAAGCCGCGCACTTCCACTGTAATGCCCTGATCGCTGGCCAGCAGGCGTTCGAGCAGAAACTGTCCCTGCGGGGCCCGCACCCGGATCTTCATGCCGGGTATGCGACCTTCCAGATGTTCACGCAGATCGTCGGCGATATCGGTGTTGCCGCGCTCGCGCTCGGTGGCGGGCGACAGCGACAGACGAATCTCGCCACGCGCCATGGAACTGCCACGGGTACCGGACGTCACGACACTGACTACCGACGAGCGGGTTTCGGGTACTGCTGCATACACCAGCTTTTCCAGGACCCGGGTCTGGCGATCGATGAGATCGAGACGAGTGCCGACTTCCATTTCACCTGTGACCCGCACTTCACCCTCGTCACTGGGCGGCAGGAATTCCGTACCGATAAACGGCGCCAGCAACAGGCTGACGGCAAGCAGGCCGGCGGCCAGAAACACCGTCGTCAGACGCCGCCGCAATACCATTTCCAGCAGTTCGAGATAGCTGCGTTCGAGGGCCGACAGCAGTTTCCCGGCAGCCGCTCCGAGGCGTGCAGTCCAGCCTGTGTGCCGACGGCTATCAGGCGTCTTAAGCAGTCGCGATGCAAGCATCGGTACCAGACTGAGCGACACCAGCAAAGAACAGAACAGCGCGAACATGATCACATAGGCAAGCTCCTTGAAAAGCACTCCGGAGACGCCGCGCACGAATACCAGTGGCAGGAAAATTACCAGGGTGGTGACGGTGCCGGCAATGACCGCAGAAGCCACTTCGCCAGTGCCCTTGACCGCCGCCACATCGATGGCTTCGCCGTGTTCCTGACGGCGCCGGAAAATGTTTTCCAGCACCACCACCGAACTGTCCACCATCATCCCCACCCCCAGCGCCAGTCCACCGAGTGTCATGAGGTTGAGCGTGAAACCGCCGAAGTAGAGCAGCGCAAAGGTTGCGATGACCGAGATCGGAATCGCCAGTGAGATTACCAGCGTGCTGCGCAGGTTGCGCAGGAAGAACAGCAGTACCAGCACCGCCAGTGCGCCGCCGTACAACACCGATTGCGACACATTGGCGATAGCGCGCTCAATGAAATTACCCTGGTTGATCACCGGCACGATGCGGATCTGCGGGAACGCTTCATTGACGGCCCGCGCCTCTTCGAGCACCCGTCGCGCGACTTCCACGGTATTGGCACCAGCCTGCTTGCGGATCGCCAGACGCAGTCCGCGCTCGCCATTGACGCGTACCAGGCGCGTCAGCTTTTCATAGGTGTCGGTAACCCGCGCGACCTGCCCTACCGTCACCAGCACCCCCTCGCGCCGGGTAATCACGGTATTGCGAATCTCTTCCAGGCTGGTGAATTCGGCAGGTGCGCGCAATGTGACTTCATAGCGCCCCGCTTCGATCTGGCCCGCCGGCAGATCCAGGTTGGCATCCCGGATCGCATCGATGACATCGTCGAGCGGCAGACCCAGTGCACTGATCCGGTCCGGGTCCAGTTCCACCCGCACTTCACGGTCATAGCCGCCCCAGGGATCCACCTGGGCTACGCCGGGTATACGCGCGAAACGGTAGCGGATCTGTTTTTCCACCACCTCGGTCAGCTCCACCGGGTCGAGCGGACTCGAGATGCCGAGCAACACCACCGGAAAACTGTCCACATCGAACTTGCTGACCCGCGGCCCGATAATGTCATCGGGCAGTTCGCTGAGCTCATCTTCCAGCGTCGCCTGCACATCCAGCGCCGCAGCATCCACATCGGTGCCCCAGCTGAAACTGACGCGCACGCTGCTGTTGCCTTCATAGGAGATCGATGTCATCTCCTCCACGCCCGGCACGGTGGCGACGATTTCCTCGATGATCTGCGTCACCAGCCGTTCCATGACAACCGGATCGGCGCCCTCATATTGAGTGCGGATGGTGATGGTCGGAAGCTCGATGCTGGGCAACAGGTCGATCATCAGGCGGCTCAAAGCCACCGCTCCGAGCACCAGCACCATCAGCGTCACCATGCTGGTGAACACCGGACGGCTGACGCTGGCGCTCGCCAGACTCACTGCGTCACTGCCTCCGCTGCCTCGGCAATGACGATTTGCGAACCGTCCCTGAGCAGTTGCTGTCCCAGCACCACCACCCGGTTACCCAGAGCCTCGCCGCTCACCTGGACCCGGTCATCCTGGCGGATGCCGACCTCCACCTCGCGCCAGACCACTGCGGCACCTTCTTCAGTCACCACGAACAGGCCGCGATTGCCGTCACGCGTTACCAGCGCCTGCTCCGGCACGATCTGCGCATCGGCGACGCGTTCCAGCACCAGCGCGATACGCGCGAAGATGCCGGGTTTGAGGCGCCGCTGCGGATTCGCAACCCGCACTTCGACCCGCGCCTGACGGGTGCTCGACTGGAACACCGGCGCGATGCGCACGATTTCACCAGGGAACACCTCGCCGGGCCAGATATCAGTGCGGATTTCCGCCCTTTGGCCCACCTGCAACAGCGCGTAATCACGTTCGGTAACGAAAAACACCGCGGTCAGCGGGTCGAGTTCCACGATCTGCAACAGCGGTGCATTGGCGGCCACCGTTTCGCCTTCATCGAGATAGCGCGCGCCCACCAGCCGCTGCGCACTGCCGCCGGTCCAGTCGGCGCTCACCCGTGTGTAGCCGAGGCGGATACGTGCCGTTTCCAGTGCCGCCCGAGCCCGCATCACCTGCGCCTTACTGACTTCCACAAGGGCTTTTTTGGCTGACTGATCGGCCCTTGCCAGATCCAGTTGGGATTCGGAACTGACACCCCGTTCGCGCAACCGGTCAAGGCGCTGAAGCTCTCGCTCGGCCAGTGTCAGCTGGCTGCGCGCCTCCGCCAGGTTCGCCTCGGCTACCGCCAGCTCCGCCTCTGCCAGCCGGACTGCCTGCACGTACTCGGCGTCATCGAGCTGCGCCACCACCTGACCGCGCTCGACCGTGTCGCCGAGATCCACGAGCAGGTCCTCGACGCGCCCGCCGATTTTGGGAGCAACCACAAACTCCGCATGCGCATTCAATGTACCGGTGAACATGCGCCGCAGCTCAATCGGGCCGCGCTGGATATCAGCCACTTCCACCGGGGCGCGGCGATTCTCATTGGAGGCTGCATCGTCCGCGCGCTGTTCGGCAAGAAACCGTTCCGCGATGAGCCATCCCAGCCCCGCGACGACCACCAGCACCACGGGCAGGACTATCGATTTTCTGGACATGATTTCATGATTCGATGTACTTCAGAGTCAAGAGGTTGCGCCATAATAAATGCGGGCGCAGGCGGTCGTCACGTTAGCATCGTTTCCGGTTCTCCACCACATCAGCTTCGTCATGTCTTGACCCGAAGGATGAGGTACCCGTAATGAACCCCGAAGGGGTTCTATGGGCGAAGCGCGGCAATCTCCTGAATAGCGCGGCCGCCGCCAAAGATTGCCGCGGCGCTGCACGCCCCGCAATGACGGGGAGACCCGCGGTGTTGCCCGGATTGAAATTTATCAATGCACCTGCACCGGCATTTCCACACACTTTCGACATCATCTTGCACACCAGGCGCCGGCATGAGTCGGCTATGGAGACGGACAATGCTCGAAACGGCGACCCATCCTTCGCGTCTACGGCACGGCATCAGTCTGATGACGGATCATGATGTTTACCTGTTTAAACAGGGTAATCATTTCCGTCTTTACAACAAGCTCGGTGCTCACCTTCATAACCATGACGGGGAGCTGGGCGTGATATTCGCTGTGTGGGCACCCAACGCTCGCTCGGTGTCGGTGATGGGCGACTTCAATGAATGGGACCCGCAGGGTTTTCCGCTGCAGGCCCGCCAGGACGACTCGGGAATCTGGGAAGGCTTCGTGGGCGGACTGGGCAATGGCGCCGTGTACAAGTATTTCATCGAGTCGCAGCACCGCGGCTATAGCGTCGCCAAGGGCGACCCGTTCGCCTCGCGCTGGGAACAGTCGCCACAAACGGCGTCCGTGGTATGGGATCTGGACTACCAGTGGGGCGACGATGAATGGATGCGCAATCGCGCCCAGCCGAACAGTCTGTCCGCGCCCTGGAGCATTTATGAGATGCACCCCGGTTCCTGGCGGCGGGTGCCGCATGAAAACAATCGCTATCTGAACTACCGCGAACTCGGCGACCAGTTGAGCGATTACAGCCATCACATGGGCTTCACGCACGTGGAGTGCATGCCGGTCATGGAGCATCCCTTCTACGGCTCCTGGGGCTACCAGACCACCGGCCTGTTCGCGCCCTCCTCTCGTTATGGCACACCGCAGGATTTCATGTACATGGTGGACCGGCTGCACCAGCGCGGCGTCGGTATCGTGCTCGACTGGGTGCCCTCGCACTTCCCGGACGACGAGTATGGCCTGGTATATTTCGACGGCACCAATCTGTTCGAACACGAAGACCCCAAACGCGGTTACCACCCGGACTGGAACAGTTACATCTACAACTATGGCCGCTTCGAAGTGCGTTCGATACTGATCAGCAGCGCCATGCTATGGCTCGACAAGTATCACGCCGACGGCCTGCGCGTGGATGCGGTGGCCTCGATGCTGTACCTGGACTACGGCCGCAAGGCCGGCGAATGGATTCCGAATGATCGCGGCGGGAATGAAGATGTCGACGCCATCGAATTCCTGCGCAAGCTGAACGAATCCGTGTATCGCGAGTTTCCCGACGTCCAGACGATTGCCGAGGAGTCCACTGCCTGGCCAATGGTTTCGCGGCCGGCTCACCTGGGCGGTCTGGGTTTCGGCATGAAGTGGAAGATGGGATGGATGCACGACACCCTCAATTACATGGCGGAGGACCCGGTCTACCGCAAGTATGACCACGACAAGCTGACGTTCAGTGTCTGGTATGCGTTCAGCGAAAACTACATGCTGCCCCTGTCGCATGATGAGGTGGTATACGGCAAAGGTTCGCTGTTGAACAAAATGCCCGGTGATGACTGGCAGAAACTCGCCAACCTGCGGGCGCTGTTCGGCTACATGTATGCGCACCCGGGCAAGAAGCTGTTATTCATGGGCGACGAATTCGGACAGCAAAACGAATGGAACCACGAGAGCAGCCTGGACTGGCACCTGCTCGACGATCCCGCTCACCAGGGCCTGCAGAACTGGGTGCGGGACCTGAATCATACCTACCGTGAGCAGCCGGCCCTGCACCAGCTGGATTTCAGCGACAGCGGCTTCGAATGGGTGGATTTTCACGATGCGGAAAAAAGCGTGCTTACCTTCATTCGCAAAGCCAATGATCCCGAAGACGTGGTATTGGTGGTGTGCAACTTCACGCCGGTACCACGTGAGAACTACATCGTCGGCGTACCCAAAGCCGGCTACTGGCGCGAAATGCTGAACAGCGATGCCGACCGCTACGGCGGCAGCGGGCTCGGCAATTCAGGCGGCGCCGAATCAGCGCCCGTGCCTGCGCAGGGTCGATATCATTCGCTTTACCTGACCCTGCCGCCGCTGGGAGTGCTCTATTTCAAACTGGCCGGTTGAATGATCATGATCGCGGACATCAGCGACGGCCGGCAACGCGCGGTTATCGAAAACCTGACGCCGAACGTCGACGCCGGCCGGTTTCCTGTCAAGCGCAGCCTCGGTGAACAGCTGGTGGCAGAAGCCACTGTGTTCGCCGACGGTCATGATCATCTTGGCGTAGTGCTCCAGTATCGCCATGCAGAAACTGCCGACTGGCAGGAGACGCCGATGCAGGCGCTGGGAAATGACCGCTGGCGTGGTGCGTTTGCAGTCGATCGAATCGGCACCTGGCATTACACGGTAACTGCCTGGGTCGATGATTTTTCCACCTGGCGCTATGAGCTGTCCAGGCGCGAGCAGGCGGATGACATCGCCCTGGCGCTGCTGAGCGGTGCGGAACTTATGGAACAGGCCGCCAGCCGCGCCGCGGGCGAACATCGCGACCGCCTGTCCGGCTGGGCCACGGCGTTGCGCGCCGACACCGCACTGGAAGATCGCACCGCACTGGCACTGAGCGATGCCGTGGCCGACACCATGGCGCGTTACCCGGACCGCCGGCTGGCAACCCGCTACTTCCGCGAGTACCGGGTTGTAGTCGACCGTGAGCGGGCGCGTTTCAGCACCTGGTATGAACTGTTTCCGCGCTCCTGCATTCCCGGCTCGGACACGCACGGCACGTTCGATGATTGCAAGGGCCGGCTCGCGGAAATCGCCGCCATGGGGTTTGACATCATCTATCTACCACCCATTCATCCGATCGGCCACACCAACCGCAAGGGCCGCAACAATACGCTGGTTGCAGAGCCAGGCGATCCGGGCAGCCCCTGGGCGATAGGCAGCGAGGCCGGCGGGCATAAAGCCGTGCATCCGGATCTCGGCAGCCTGGAAAGTTTCCGCGGGTTTGTCGACAGCGCACGCGGTCTCGGAATGGAAGTGGCGCTGGATATCGCCTTTCAGTGTTCGCCCGATCACCCTTATGTCAAGGAACATCCGCAGTGGTTTCGCCGCCGCCCGGACGGGTCCGTGCAATACGCAGAGAATCCGCCGAAAAAATATCAGGACATCTATCCCATCTATTTCGAGACCGACGACTGGCAAGCCCTGTGGGAAGAGCTGAAAAGCGTATTCGAGTTCTGGATCGAACAGGGCGTACTGGTGTTCCGGGTGGACAATCCGCACACCAAACCCTTTGCTTTCTGGGAATGGCTGATCACTGAAATCAGACAGCAACATCCCGAAGTGCTGTTCCTGGCCGAGGCTTTCGCCCGTCCCAGCATTATGTATCGCCTTGCCAAGCTCGGCTTTACCCAGTCATACACCTACTTCACCTGGCGCAATACGCGCTGGGAAATCACCCACTACCTGTCGGAACTGACGCGCACTGAGGTGCGGGAGTTTTTCCGGCCCAACTTCTGGCCCAACACGCCGGACATCCTGCACGAATATTTGCAGTTCGGCAGCCGCCCGGCGTTCATGACACGCCTGGTACTGGCATCCACGCTGGCCGCCAATTACGGCATCTATGGGCCTGCCTACGAACTGCAGGAACGTGAACCTCGCGAATTCGGCAGTGAGGAATATCTGAATTCGGAGAAATATGAAGTGCGCCGCTGGGACACCGGACGCGCGGAAAGCCTGAGGGATTTCATCAGCCGGGTGAATCACATCCGCCGCGACCACCCAGCCCTGCAGCAGGACCTGAACCTCGAGTTTTATCCGGTGGATAACGAACAAATCATCTGTTACGGAAAATGGAACGAAGACCGCACAGACATTATTATCGGCCTGGTGAATCTGGATCCCTATCACCGCCAGTCCGGCTGGGTGGAGTTGCCGCTGGAGACGCTGGACATCGATTCACATCATCCTTATCAAATGCATGACCTGCTTACCGGCGCGCGTTATCTGTGGAATGGCGCCCGCAATTATGTCGAACTCGATCCGCAGGGCGCGCAGGCGCACATCTTCCACCTGCTAAGGCGCGTTCGCACCGAACGCGACTTCGAATACTTTTTCTAACCCGACGGGCTATAAACCTATGGTGGCACGCACAGATCCTGCGACAACAGAGCACTCCGACAGCTATTCGTGGGCGGATGATCCCCTGTGGTACAAGGATGCCATCATCTATCAGTTGCACGTCAAGGCATTCTTCGATTCCGACAATGACGGCAACGGCGACTTCAACGGCCTGACCCAGAAGCTGGATTACATCGCTGATCTGGGTGTGAACACCATCTGGTTACTGCCCTTCTATCCGTCGCCCATGCGTGATGATGGTTACGACATTTCCGATTATCGAAACATTTATCCCGACTACGGCACTCGTCGGGATTTCCGCCAGTTTGTGCGCGAGGTGCATCGACGGGGTCTCAAGATCATTACCGAGCTGGTCATCAATCATACTTCGGATCAACACCACTGGTTCCAGGCGGCCCGGCATGCGCCGCCCGGTTCGGCCAAGCGCGACTATTACGTGTGGAGCGACGACGACAAAAAGTTTCCCGAGACACGAATCATTTTTTCCGATACCGAAGTTTCAAACTGGGCCTGGGATCCGGTCGCACAGGCCTATTACTGGCACCGCTTTTTCTCCCATCAGCCGGACCTCAATCACAACAACCCGCAGGTGGTAAAAGCCGTCATCCGCACCATGCGTTTCTGGCTGGATCAGGGCGTCGACGGTCTGCGCCTGGATGCTATCCCTTACCTGTGCGTGCGCGAAGGCACGACCAATGAAAACCTGCCGGAGACCCACGCGGTGATCCGGCAGATGCGCGAGGCGGTGGATGCCCATTACAGTAACCGCATGTTTCTCGCCGAGGCCAATCAGTGGCCGGAAGACGTGCGCGAATACTTCGGCGACGACGATGAATGCCACATGGCATACCACTTTCCCCTCATGCCGCGCATGTACATGGCGATCGCCCAGGAGGATCGCCATCCGATTGTGGAAATCATGAACCAGACGCCCGATATCCCGGCCACCTGTCAGTGGGCAGTGTTCCTGCGCAACCATGATGAACTGACGCTTGAAATGGTCACCGATCGCGAGCGCGATTACATGTACGAACAGTATGCCAGCGATGCGCGGATGCGCGTCAATGTCGGAATACGCCGCCGGTTTGCTCCGTTGATGGACAACGACGTCAACAAGATCCAGCTTATGAACAGCCTGTTATTGTCGATGCCCGGTTCGCCTATTATCTACTACGGCGATGAAATCGGCATGGGCGATAATTTCTACCTCGGCGATCGCAACGGCGTGCGCACACCCATGCAGTGGAGCCCCGATCGCAATGGCGGATTTTCCAAGGCCGATCCGCAACTGCTGTATCTGCCGCCGGTCATGGACCCGGTGTACGGCTATACCGCCATCAATGTCGAGGCGCAGAGTCGCGATCGTTCGTCACTGCTCAACTGGATGAAGCGGCTGATTGCCGTGCGCAAGGCTCACCAGGCGTTCGGCCGCGGCAGCCTCGAGTTTCTGGGTCCCGGAAATCGCAAGATCCTTGCCTATATTCGCGAGTATGAGAATGAGGCGATCTTGTGCGTGGCCAACCTGTCGCGCAGCGCTCAGCCCGTGGAACTCGATCTGGCACGCTTCAAGCGCCGGGTGCCGGTGGAGTTGCTCGGCCATACTCCGTTCCCGCCGATCGGCGACCTGCCCTACCTGTTGACCCTGCCCGGCCATGGCGTGTACTGGTTTCAGTTGCATGAAGAGGCCGACGAACCCACCTGGCACGAGGAAGTCCTGCCGCCGATCGAACTCCCGGTACTGGTGATGGTGGAAGGCTGGCGCAGCTTTTTCCCGCAGGAGGTACAGCCACAGCGGCGGGCGCTGGTGCAAAAGCTCAACGAACAGCTGGAGCAACGCGTGTTACCTGATTTTTTCGCCGCCCAGCGCTGGTTCGCCGCCAAGGATTCTCACATCGAACGGGTCGAACTGGCCCAGCGTACCGTCTGGCAGGATCAGGATGATGAATGGCTGCTGGGTCTGGCCGAGGTCCACATCAGGAATGCACCGTCGCAGGCGTATTTCCTGCCGCTGGCCAACGACTGGGAAGACGACGAGGATCGTATCCGGCCATTACTGACCTTTACGCTCGCAAAGGTACGTCAGTATTCCCGCGTCGGCATACTCTTCGATGCGTTCGCCGACTCCAGGTTCTGCAATACTCTGGTAAAGGCGATGCTTGAAAACCAGAGCATCCCCTTCGGCAGCGGAACGCTGCAATTCTCCTCTACTGCTGCGGCCAGCGGCATGATTGGCGAGCCCGGACCTGATTTCGAAATGCGCCGCCCCAAGGCTCTCGGCACCAACACCGCAGTGATCCTGGGTGACCGGTTGTTTCTCAAGGGTTACCGGCGCTTTCAGGATGGCGCGAATCCGGAACTGGAAATCGGCCGCTTTCTGACTGAAGTTTCGCCCTATCCACATATCATTCCGGTGCTGGGGGCGATGGAATATCATGGCGAAAACGGCAACCGCGCCACTCTGGCCCTGTTGCAGTCTTATGTCGCCAACCAGGGAGACGCCTGGACCTACACGCTGGATCACCTGGAGCGCGTACTCGAGCAATGTGCAGTGACACCCGAGGAAGCGTCCAGCGAAAATGGCGCGCTCTACAGCAGTTATCTGATCCTGATGCGGCGTCTGGGCCAACGCACCGGCGAACTGCATCAGGCGCTGGCAAAATCCAGCGGCGATCCGGCCTTCGATCCCGAGCCGGTCACGGCGACTGATCTCGAGGAGTGGGCGGCGCATGTGCGCACCGACCTGCACAACACGCTGCGCAATCTGCAAAGCCCCGAGCTGCCGGTCGCCGCCCGCGCCGCAGCGCAGCAAATCATCGACCGGCAGACCGACATCGAAGCGTGCATCGATGCGGTGACGCAACGGCCCATTACGGCAATCAGGACGCGGCACCACGGCGATTATCATCTCGGACAGGTGCTGGTGACGGAGAATGATTTCGTGATTATTGATTTCGAGGGCGAACCGGCCCGGCCGATTGCCGAACGCAGCCGCAAGCACTCCGCACTGCGCGACGTTGCCGGCATGTTGCGCTCCATTGATTACGCGGCACACGTCGCCGTGGATAATCTGACCCAGGAACGTCCGCAGGATCGCGAGGTCCTTGCTCCGTTCGCCGCGCAGTGGCGCGCCATGACGGCCGATGCCTTTCTCGAAGGTTATGAGGAAGCGGTGGCCGGCAGTGGCGTATATCCTGAGAACCGGGAGGATGGCCGTGCCCTCATCGACTTCTTTGTGCTGGAAAAAGCGCTGTACGAAATCACCTATGAATTGCGCAGTCGTCCGGCCTGGGTAACCGTGCCGCTGGACGGTCTGCTGGATCTGCTGCGCGCAAGCCCCTGACAACCATGCTGCCCAGAACCAGCGGCATTCTGCTACACCCCACGTCCCTGCCGGGACCCTTTGGAATCGGCGACCTCGGCCACGACGCCTTCCGGTTCGTGGATTTTCTGCGCGAGACCGGCCAGAGCCTCTGGCAGGTGCTGCCGTTGGGCCCCACCGGCTACGGCAATTCACCTTACATGTGTTTTTCCGCCTTCGGTGGCAATCCGTTACTGATCAGCCTGCAGAAGCTGGTCGAGGACGGGTTTCTCGAACCGCAGGCCATCGCCGAACCGCCCGCTTTTCCCGCTCACCACGTCGACTACGGCGCCGCCTACCGCTGGAAAAAACCGCTGCTGGAGCAGGCCTTCCGACGCTTCAGCGAGCAGAGCAGAAACAGTTACAGGGAAGACTTCTACCGCTTCTGTGAGCAACAGGCATTCTGGCTGGATGACTACGCGCTGTTCATGGCGCTCAAGGATGAGCACCAGGGTCGCACCTGGACTCAGTGGGACGCTGGTGCGGCCCATGCGCGCTCCGATGCACTGCTCCACTGGCACAACAAGCTGACGACGGCAATCCAGTACCGCAAGTTTGTCCAGTATATTTTTTTCAGGCAATGGGGTGAGCTGAAACATTACTGCCATGCGCAAGGCATCAGGCTGATCGGCGATCTGCCAATCTATGTCGCCTATGACAGCGCCGATGTCTGGTCCAACCATAATTATTTTCAGCTCGATGAGCAGGGCTCTCCGATCGCGGTGGCCGGCGTGCCACCTGATTATTTCAGTGCCAGCGGCCAGCGCTGGGGCAATCCGCTGTACCGCTGGGATGCCATGGCCGAGGATGACTACCGCTGGTGGATCAATCGCTTTCGGGTCAATTTTTCCCTGGTGGACATACTGCGGCTGGACCATTTCCGTGGCTTTGAGGCCTTCTGGGAAGTACCGGCCGCCGAAACCACGACCGTCAACGGATCCTGGGTCAAGGGTCCCGGAGCACCTTTCTTTCACAAGGTCCAGGAGGTGCTGGGCCAGCATGGCATTCAGTTCGATGTCATCGCCGAAGATCTCGGCGTAATCACCGTCGAAGTCGACGACCTGCGTGACAACCTGAACTTCCCCGGCATGCGGATTCTGCAGATGGCTTTCGGCCAGGACCCCAAAGCGCAGGAATATCGCCCGCATAACCACCGCTACCACAGCGTGGTCTACACCGCCACGCACGACCACAACACCAGCCAGGGCTGGTTCACCATCGAGCCCGGACGCCAGACCACCCAGACCGCGCAGCAGGTGCAGGAAGAGCGCGCTCACGTGCTCGCCTATCTCGGCACCAGTGGCGAAGACATTCACTGGGACATGATACGTCTGGCGCTGGGATCGGTGGCAGCACGGGCAATCATACCGTTGCAGGACCTGCTGGGACTGGGCAGCGATGCGCGCATGAACATGCCGGGAAGCTCTGCGGGTAACTGGGAATGGCGGTTCCGCTGGGAGCAACTGAACTCATCTGTGTGCGCGGAATTCAGGGACCTGACAGCAATATATGAACGCAATCCCCGGCTACTGAACAATGATGCCGACTGAGCTATTGCGTTTTTTCAATGCACCGCCAGGTGCTGCCGGTCACTGTTGAAGCCCCTGTACCACGCTGTGCGAACACGGAGAAAATACCAATGGATATACAGGTTGGTGGTTTTTTAGGCTTTATCATACTGGTCCTGGACATCTGGGCCATCGTAAAGATTTTCCAGAGCGGTGCCGGGGCCGGCAGCAAGACGCTGTGGATTGTGGTAATTCTGCTGTTGCCGCTGCTCGGACTGATCATATGGTTCTTCTTCGGACCGCGCGGCCGCGGCGCAACATAGGACTGGTGCCCAATACGCTCATCTGCGCATGGCATTGCCATGAAGAACATTTTCGTCCTGGGTCTCGACGATTTCAATCTGGCACAGATGAAAGCGCTGGAGAGTGCGCAGGGATACCGCTTCCACGCACTGTTTCGCCATGAAGAGGTAAAGCGGAGTTCGGGACTGAATGTCGAGGAACTCTACCAGGGCGCGCTGCAGCGGCTGCACGATTTCCCAGACCCGATCGACGCTATCGTCGGCTACTGGGACTTTCCGGTCAGCACCATGCTGCCACTGTTGCGCAAGCCCTTCGACCTGCCCTCGCCCAGCTTCGAAGCGGTGCTCAAATGCGAACACAAGTACTGGAGTCGGGTGGAACAACAGCAGGTCGTGCCGGACCACATCCCGGATTTTGGCGTCATCGATCCGTTTGCCGACCAGCCACGCCGACAGACTACCGTAAAGTATCCGTTCTGGATCAAACCGGTAAAGGCGGCTTCATCACATCTGGGTTTCAAGGTGCGCAACGATGCCGAGTTCGACCATGCCATACAGATGATCCGCAGGGACATCAGTCGTTGGGCCGAACCTTTCAACTATCTGCTTCAGTACGCGGATTTACCGGACCGGATCGCACCCATCGACGGCAGTCACTGCGTGGTGGAGGGCATCATTTCGCGCGGTCGCCAGTGCACGCTGGAAGGCTATGTCTATCACGGCGAGACACATGTGTACGGCGCGATCGACTCGATTCGGGAGGGAAAGCACCGGTCGAGTTTCTCGCGCTACCAGTATCCATCGACAATCCCGCAGCGCATTCAGGAAAAAATGGTCGCCGTTACCCGCAAGGTCATGCGCCGGAACGGCTTCGACAACGGCCCGTTCAATATTGAGTTTTACTGGGACAGCGAAGACGACAGTATCTGGTTACTGGAAATCAATAGCCGCATATCTAAATCGCACTGCCCGTTATTTCGCGATGTCGACGGCGCAACCCATCATCAGGTGATGCTGGATCTGGCGCTGGGAAAACGACCGGATTTTCCGCATCGGCGCGGCCGCTACCGTTGCGCGGCGAAATTCATGTGGCGCACCGATACCGATGCGGAAGTGCGTCACCTGCCGAGCGAGGAGCAGCTGCAGACGCTGCAACAGCGGTTCCCGGACCTCGAAATCCAGATGGCGGTTCACGAGGGTATGCGCCTGTCGGATCTCGCCGACCAGGACAGCTACAGTTATGAAATCGCCGTCATCTTTCTCGGTGGCGACAGCCAGAAGGAATTGTTGCAAAAGTACCGGGCGGTTCGTGAGGCGTTGCCGCTGGAGCTTGCACCGGTTGACTGATGTCAGGACGCAAACAGGAGCTCGGTGATGGAGACTGACCGCAGCTTGCCGCACCGGGTGCGACACATCGAACACAGCTGGATACCCATGCCCGATGGCGCGCGCCTGGCGGCACGCATCTGGATGCCCGAGGGCGCCAATGCGCAGCCGGTGCCGGCACTTCTGGAATATATCCCCTACCGCAAGCGTGACGGCGTGCGCTTGCGCGACGAAACCATGCACCCCTGGTTCGCCGGTCACGGCTACGCCTGTCTGCGTGTCGACATACGCGGCAGCGGTGATTCGGACGGGGTGTTGACCGATGAATACCTGCAACAGGAACTCGACGACGGCATCGCCATCCTCGAATGGCTGGCACAGCAACCCTGGTGTGACGGCAAGGTCGGCATCATCGGCATTTCCTGGGGTGGTTTCAACGGACTGCAGCTGGCGGCCCTGCAACCGCCGCAGCTCAGGGCGGTGGTCAGCGTCTGTTCCACCGATGACCGCTATGCCGATGACGTGCACTACATGGGTGGCTGTCTGCTCGGCGACAATCTCTCATGGGCATCAACCATGTTCGCCTATAACTCGCTGCCGCCGGACCCGGACCTGGTCGGCGACGGGTGGCGCGACACCTGGTTCGAACGCCTGCGCAACAGCGGACTGTGGCTCGATACCTGGCTGCAACATCAGCACCGCGATGCGTACTGGCGGCACGGCTCGATCTGCGAGGATCACTCGCGCGTGCAGGTCCCGGTGATGGCGGTGAGCGGCTGGGCGGATGGCTACAGCAATGCGGTATTCCGCCTGCTGCGCGACCTGTCCGGACCGCGGCTGGGCCTGATCGGTCCCTGGAGCCATCGCTACCCGCACCTGGGAATGCCCGGCCCGGCGATCGGGTTCCTGCAGGAATGTCTGCGCTGGTGGGACTACTGGCTGAAGGACACCGACACCGGCATTATGAATGAACCGATGCTACGGGCGTGGATGCTGGACAGTATGCCGCCCTCGACCACCTATCACCAACGCTACGGCCGCTGGATCGGCGAGCCTTCCTGGCCATCACCGAATATCGAACCCCTGGTGTTTATGCTCGCTGAACATCGCCTCGCAGATGCCGGCACCGAGGTTACGAAAAAGGCCCTCGCGCTGCAGTCCCCGCTGAGCACCGGGCTGTTTGCCGGCAAGTGGTGTTCGTACAGCGCAACGCCGGATCTGCCCCATGACCAGCGCGAGGAAGACGGCGGTGCACTGTTGTTCACCAGCGCGCCACTCGAGGAAACGCTGGAGATACTCGGGGCACCGGTGGTGGAGCTCGAACTGTCCGCCAGCCGCCCGGTTGCGATGATCGCCGTACGCCTGTCCGACATGCGGCCGGACAACAAGGTGGCGAGAGTCACGTATGGATTGCTCAACCTTACCCACCGCGACAGCCATGCTGAACCGACACCGCTCGAGATCGACAGGCGTTATAAAGTTCGCGTGCAACTGAATGACGTGGCGCAGAGCTTCCCGCGCGGACACCGCCTCAGGGTCGCCATTTCGACGTCCTATTTTCCTCTGGCCTGGCCGCCTCCCGCCTCTACCCAGTTGCGTATCTACACCGGCACCAGCCGACTGATCCTGCCGGTACGAGCACCACGGGAACAGGTCATTGCGTTCCCGCCAGCCGAATTCCCTGCCGTCGGCGGCCTCCGGCAGATCAAAAGCGGACAGCATAACTGGCGGGTGATCCGGGAGCTGGACAAGGATTTCTCGACCCTGGAAGTCATCAATGATGGCGGCATCTACCGGCTGGAGGAGATCGACCTGGTCGTGCAGCGCAAAGTGGAGGAATGGTATTCCTACCAGGCAGACGATTTCGAATCGCCGCGCGGCGAAACGATCTGGCGGCGCGGCCTCAGGCGGCGCGGCTGGTCGATATCCACAATCACCCGCACGGTGCTGCACTGCGACCAGAATAATTTTTACCTGGATGCGGAGCTGGATGCCTATGAAGCCGACCGACGCGTTTTTTCACGCAACTGGAACCGTCGTATCCCGCGCAAGCTGGTCTGATCTGATTGACGGATCGCAATGCCTGCACCGCCGGCAGTTTCTAGCATGAGCCGATGAAAATCGCCCGGCCAGGATCATGTACCTGCTAATCCTCATATCGCTGCTGGCGATCAACGCCTGGTTGGTGCAGCCTGGCCTTAAATACGGCAGCGTGGGATTTTTCGGACGACAGCCTGTGGAGCCGGAGTCGCCATGAACACCGCTGCTCCAGACGCTACTATCCGACAGGTGCTGGTGACCGGCGGCACCGGCTTTATCGGCACCGCGCTGTGCAGGCGGCTGCTGGATGACGGGGTGCGCGTGAGCGTGCTGACGCGCAATCGCGAGCGGGCCCGCAGGCATTTCCAGAACCAGGTCGCGGCGTTCGAGCACCTGGGCGAGATCGAGGCAAAGGACGCCCCGGACGTCATCGTTAATCTTGCCGGACAGAACCTCGGCGCCAAACGCTGGAATGAGCAGACCAAACGCGACATGATCGCCAGCCGCGTGAACACCACCCGTCAGGTGGTCGACTACATAGCACATGCGGAAATCCGGCCAAAGCTGCTGATCAGCGGTTCGGCAGTCGGCTACTATGGTGCCCGCGGCGATGAGGAACTGACCGAGGATGCGCCAGCAGGCGATGAATACCAGTCGCGGCTGTGCGTCGAATGGGAGCAGGCCGCGCACGACGCCGAAACCTATGGCGTGCGGCTGTGTATTTCGCGAACCGGTGTAGTCATCGGCCGCGGCGGCGGCATGCTGGCCGGTCTGACCCCGATGTTCCGCCGCGGACTGGGAGCCATCGCCGGCAGCGGCAATCAATGGGTGTCATGGGTACACCTCGAGGACCTGGTGGCGCTGTTTCTGCGGTTCATGCACGATGAGACACTGGTGGGTCCATTCAATAACACTGCGCCGATACCCGCCACCAACCACGAACTTTCCGGGAGCATCGGCCATGCGCTGCATCGGCCGGTGCTGCTGCGCACGCCCGGCTGGATGCTGCGCATCCTGTATGGCGAAATGGCGCACCTCTACGTCACCGGACAAAAAGTGATTCCGGCCCGGCACCTGCAAAGGGATTATGATTATCAATATCCGGACATCGAATCCGCGGTCCGCGAGGCGCTGCAGTGAACCATGGCGCATGACCTCACCTGCGTTTGCCTTTCTTTAATGCGGTGACGTTGGTATCCTCCCGGCCCGACGGAGACCGGGCACCACAATGCTGAGAACAGTTTCTTCCATTTTTTCGCTGTTAATCGCGGTGGCGATACTGCTGCTGGGTTCGGGACTCCTTGGTACCGTCATCGCCCTGCGTGCCAGTGCGGAATTCATGTCCAGCAATATCACCGGCCTGATCATGTCCGGCTTCTTTGTGGGCTATGTAATCGGCTCCTACATCTGCCCCCGCATCCAGCAGAACGTTGGTCACATCCGCAGTTTTTCGACCTTCGCCGCCATCGGGTCCGCCGCAGTCATCCTCAACGGCCTGTGGATCGACCCGCTGGTGTGGTGGCTATTGCGCGTCATTACCGGCATCAGCATGCTGGGCATGTATCTGGCAATCGAATCCTGGCTGGGCAATCTCGCGACCAACCAGAATCGCGGCCGTCTGTTCGCCGTCTACATGACGGTCAACCTGCTCGCGCTCGGGCTGGGCCAGTACATGCTCATGATCTACGGCTACGAGGGCATCGCCCCGTTCACCCTGAGCGCGCTGTTCTTTTCACTGGCGCTGGTGCCGATTGCGCTGACGCGCATGCGCGAACCCGGCTTCGTAACGGTGCCGCATCTGGGACTGCGCAATCTATATGCCACCTCGCCACTGGGTGTGATCGCGGTACTGATCTCCGGACTGGTTACCGGTGGCTTCTGGGGAATGGGTCCGATCTATGCAACCGGGGCAGGATTGTCGGAGCGCGGCGTCGCGTTGTTCATGAGTGCGGTCATATTCGGCGGCGCATTGCTGCAATGGCCGATCGGTCACCTCTCCGACAATCATGATCGACGCCTGGTACTGGCGAATGTCAGCCTGATCGGTGCGGCCGCTGCCCTGGTAGTGTATTTCATCGCCGCCAACCATCTCGCCGGGGCACTGATCGTTTCCGTCGCATTCGGTGGCTGCGCATTTTCTGTCTACTCACTGGCAGTGGCGCATACCAATGACCACGTGGACGCCAGTCAGATGCTGGAGGCCAGTCGTGGCCTGCTGCTGTTGAGCGGCATCGGTGCCAGTATCGGTCCGATACTGGCGGGTTTCGCCGTGGCCTGGGGCGGCAGCCATGGCCTGATGCTGTACTTCGCTGTGCTGCTGGTGATTCTGTCCGGCTATACAGTGCTGCGCCGGCGCATAGGTGCTGTCATTCCCACAGAGGATCAGGGCGAGTTCGTCGCCATGGCCCGAACCTCGGCCGCGGTACTGGAACTCGATCCGCGGGTCGAACCGGAAGAGGACGAGGTCATCGAAACCCCTCCTCCGAGCGTCGATCAACGCTCCGGCTGACCGCAACCCCCCGGATACCATTTGTCTGAACCGGACGCCGGCATCCGACTTCTCCGCAGGTTAAAAACGTTTCTTCTCTCGCATTAAAAAATATCAATGCTGCGCGTGGCGAAGCCGGGCAGGCTTGACTCTCGCACCGTCAACAGGACGCGCAACCGCATCAGCG
Source organism: Thiogranum sp. (assembly GCA_024636585.1). GTDB lineage: Bacteria > Pseudomonadota > Gammaproteobacteria > DSM-19610 > DSM-19610 > Thiogranum. The sequence continues at coordinate 33,851 of JAGXGS010000025.1, forward strand.
GTTCAGGGAGAAAACTATGCGATATCAACAACTGGGTCTTCTGTCCGTGCTGGGTCTGCCGGCATTCGCAAGCGCCCATGTGGGACAGCACAGCAGCATGACTCTGGCTGAACAGCTCGTGCACGCAGCGGCTCAGCCTGCTGCACTGATTGTGGCGGGCGCCATTGTGGCCGGTCTGCTGCTGTCGAAAAACATCCGCACCCGGCGCAGCGCCAGCCGGCTGCGCAGTCGCGACGAGGTCCGCCGGCCGGAGCACCGGAGATGATCTTCAAGCAGTTCTACGAGCCAAGCCTGGGACATGCCTCCTACCTGATCGGCTCAGAACAGACTGGAGAAGCCCTGGTGCTCGACGTGCGTCGGGACGTGGATGATTACTACGATTTTGCCCGCGAACAGGGCCTGCGTATTGCCTATGCGGCGGACACTCATCAGCACAACGATTACCTGACCGGCATCACCGAGCTGGAAACGCGCTCGCCGCTGGAACTGCTGTCCGGCGCACGCGCCGAACTGGGTTATCAGTCGCGCCCGCTGGAAGACCGCGAACGCCTCAGCATGGGCGAAATAGAATTCGAGACCCTGCATACACCGGGGCATACGCCGGAGCACATCAGTCTGCTGGTGCGCGACAGGACCCGCGGCGAGGAACCGGTAATGCTGCTGTCGGGGGGTGCGCTGCTGGTGGCGGACGTGGCGCGTCCCGATCTGCTTGGCGACGAGGCCGAAAAGCGCAGGAACGCCAAATCCATGTGCAAAACCCTGAAGGAAAAAATCCTGCCGCTGCCCGATCATGTGCTGGTGTTTCCTACCCACGTGGCCGGTTCACTCTGCGGTGGCAACATCGGCAGCATGCTGGTGACCACCATCGGCTATGAACGCAAGCTCAACGACATGCTGGTAGCCATTGGTAATGAGCAGGACTTCGAAGATCGCTGCCTCGACCTCGGCCCGTTGCCGACCGTACCACCCTACTGGCGGCGCATGCGCAAGCAAAACCAGGACGGTCCGGCGCGTCTCGACACGCTGGCGGAACCGCCGGCGTTGCAGCCAGCCGAGTTTGCGCGACGCATTTCCGAAGGTGCAGTGGTGGTCGATTGCCGCGCGCCGGAAGCTTTCGCAGGCGCTCATATTCCCGGTTCGTTGAATGTTGGCGCCGGCACTTCCTTTCCTACCTGGGCTGGTTCGGTGGTGCCCGATGAGGCGGACATTCTGCTGGTGGTAGACGATCCCGGTCAGCTCTGGGGCATCTACTGGAAGCTGCTGCGCATCGGCTATCGGGAACCGGTCGGATGGCTGGCGGGCGGCATGCGTGCCTGGCGGACCGCCGCGCAACCGCTGGGCTCATTGCCACAGTGGACGCCGAAGGAACTGGAAACGCGCCGCCGCGAAAATAACGGCCTGTACATTCTGGACGTCCGGCAACCGGCGGAGTGGCATGCCGGACACGTGCCCCAGGCACACCATATTTCGGGTTCCGAACTGCCCGGGCGCATCGATGATGTGCCCAAAGACCAGCCGATCGCCGTGTACTGCGGCAGCGGCTATCGCTCATCGGTAGCGGCCAGCCTGCTGCGTCGCACCGGCCACCGCAATGTCTACAACGTCATTGGAGGCTTCACCGCCTGGGAGGCGGAACAGCTCCCGGTTGAAGGCCGCTGAACACTGTAAGCAGTTATCAGGAGAAGATTATGGAGAGCATGAATGTATCTGTCGAAAACCAACCGGTTGATTTTCTCGCGGCCCGCCGCCAGGCGGCCGGCAAGGCCGGCGAGATTCTCTCCGATCCGGTGATCGTTGCCTGGAAGGACGACAAGACCGGGCGCTCCGGTCCGGAAATTCCCGGCGGCGCCAGCGATCGCTGGCATGACTACGGCGAAAGTAATGGCGGAAAGCTGGAGATGACGGTCGGCGACGACTTCCATTTCATCTTCTCCGAGGCCGCCGAGTTCGAATCACCCGATCTCAACCTGTCGAGCATCTCGGAATCGGACGGCTCAGTCATTCTGTGCCTGAATGACGCCTGCACAGACGAAGACCTGGAAAAGATGGGCTACTTCAAAGGCGGCGGCATGGGCGGCTAGTTCGCAGCGCGAACCAGATTCATTCAGGCACATAAATCCGTCGACCGGTGGCATCTCCCGCGCTTTATGATCGCCTGATTCTGAAACACCCCGGTGTCGTGCTGCTCGTGGTTGCGCTGGTAATCGCGTTCGCGGGCTGGCACGCCAGCGATTTCCGCCTCGATGCATCGGCGGATTCACTGGTTCTGGAAGAGGACGCGACGTTACGCTACTACCGCGCGATCCGCGCCCGCTATGGATCAGACGATTTTCTGATCGTCACTTATACGCCCGAAGCGCCGCTGTTCGATGCCGCCACCCTGGACGACCTGCAGCAGCTGCGTGACCAGCTGGCCGGGCTCGAACATGTCGAGTCCGTTACCAGCATTCTGGATGTTCCGCTGATCCGCAGTCCGCCGGTATCGCTGGCCGAGCTGCGCGAAAATACCCCGACACTGGAAAGTGACACGACCGACCGGGCGCTGGCGCGCCGCGAACTGCTGAACAGTCCGCTGTACCGCAACCTGTTGATCAGCCCGGACGGCAGCACCACGGCACTGCAGGTTAATCCACAGCGCGACCCGGAATACCAGCGGCTGCTGGAGCGGCGCAGCGTCCTGCGCGAACAGCGCCTGAAGGAAAGTCTGTCGCCGCAGCAGCGCCGCGAACTTGCGCAGGTGTCGCAGCAGCTGCAACGGCGCAGTAGCAGTATGCAGGGAGCGCTGCGCAAGGATGTGCAGCGCATTCGTGACATCATGGGCCAACATCGTGACCAGGCCGAACTGCATTTAGGCGGCGTGCCCATGATAGTCGCTGATTCGATTGGCTACATTCGCCATGACCTGCTGATGTTCGGGGCCGGCGTATTTGTTTTCCTGGTGGGCATACTCGCCATCGCATTCCGAAAACCGCGCTGGGTGATACTGCCGTTGCTGACCTGCGCCGCCAGCGGCATCATCATGACCGGCCTGCTCGGCCTGCTCGATTGGCCCGTTACTGTGGTGTCAGCGAACTTTCTTCCCCTGCTGCTGATTATCACCCTGTCATTAACTATCCACCTGCTGGTCCGCTACCGCGAACTGCACACGCAGCACCCGGACGCGAGTCAATACCAGCTGGTGCATGATGCCGTGCATAGCAAGGTGCGCCCCAGTTTTTATACCGCCATCACCACCATGGCGGCGTTCAGTTCGCTGCTGTTCAGCGATGTGCGCCCGGTGATCGATTTCGGCTGGATGATGACGCTGGGCGTCGCCATTGCCTTCCTGCTGGCGTTCACGCTGTTTCCCTGCGCGGCGCTGTTTTTCACACCTGGACAACCGCGCGCCCGGCGTGACCTGGTGCATGCGCTGACCGGTCGCTTGGCGCAACTGATCGACCGGCATGGCAATGCCACACTTGCGGCGTTCGCAGCGCTGGCTGTGTTCAGTGCTACGGGCATCAGCTTTCTTACGGTGGAAAATCGCTTCATCGATTATTTCAAGGAATCAACTGAAATTCACCAGGGCATGAAACTCATCGATCGCAAGCTCGGCGGCACCACGCCGCTGGACGTGATCGTGGATGCGCCGGCCGGTTTCGAAGCTACCGCTCCAGGCGCGACGGAAGATCCCTTTGCAGAAGATCCGTTCGCGTCCGGTCCGGGCGCGGGGGCCGGCAGCGGCGGCGGCATTACCGCCACCAGCTACTGGTTCAATCCGTCCAGGCTCGATCAGGTAGCTGCCATGCATGAGGACATCGATCAACTCGATGCCACGGGCAAGGTACTTTCCATCGCCACTACCATGCGCATGCTGCGTCAGCTCGAAGACCAGGAGTCCATTGACAGTTTTTTCCTGTCTATCCTGTACCGGCGCCTTCCGGAGTCGATCCGGGAGCGATTATTCAAACCCTATATGTCAGAGGATGGCAATCAGCTGCGGTTCGCGGTACGCGTGTTCGAAACGCAGCCGGGTCTCGACCGCGATCGCCTCCTCAACAATATCCGTCAACTGCTGATCGAGGAACACGGCCTGAATCCGGCACAGATCCATCTGACCGGCATGCTGGTGCTTTACAACAACGTGCTGCACAGTCTGTTCCGATCGCAGATCCTGACGCTTGGGGCGGTGTTCCTCGCCATCCTGCTGATGTTTGTCGTCCTGTTTCGAAATCTTCAGCTGGCACTGGTCGCCATCATCCCGAATCTGTTCGCCGCGGGACTGGTGCTGGGTCTGATGGGCTGGCTGGCGGTTCCGCTGGACCTGATGACCATCACTATCGCAGCAATCAGCATCGGCATCGCGGTAGACGACACGATTCACTATGTGCACCGCTATCGACGTGAATTCCGCAAGGACCGTGACTACCACGCCGCCGTGACCCGCGCGCATGCCAGCATTGGCAGAGCACTGTTCTACACGACCTTGACAATAACCCTGGGATTCTCGATTCTGGCACTGTCGAATTTTGTGCCTACGATCTACTTTGGCGTGTTTACCGGGATAGCCATGGTGGCGGCGCTGGTTGCAGACCTGACACTGTTGCCACTGTTGATTGTCCGCTTCCAGCCGCTCGGGCAGCCCGGCCTGATGCGCACTACCCCCGCGTGCGAGACATCGATATGAAAACGTTTTTCATTCCCCTGTGCACCCTGTTCCTGCTGGCCGGCTGGCTGATCGGCGGCGTCGCCGCACCCCAGGACGCGGAGGCCCTGATGCGTGATATCACCGACAACATAATTTCCCGGCTCGAGGCGGAGCCGGAACTGCGCGAAGACCGCGCTGCGCTGGTCGACCTGATCGAAGCGGAAGTGTTTCCACACGTCGATTTTGAACGCGTCGCACGCCTCACGCTGGGTCGCCACTGGCCACAGGCAAACGCGACACAGCAGGCGCAATTCGTCGATAAGATGAAAATCATACTCGTCTGCACGTATTCCGCAGCATTCGCCGCCTACTCCGATCAGCAGGTTGAATATCTCGATCCGCGCTGGTCAGAAGACCGGGATCATATCGAGATTCCGGTACGCATTATGTCGAGCGGCGAACCGCCGGTTCCGGTCAAATACCGGCTGCACCTGAATGACGGCGCGTGGAAGGTCTATGATATATTGGTAGAAGGTGTGAGCCTGGTAGCTAACTACCGCTCCACTTTTCGACAGAAACTCAGGGAGCAGGATCTTGATGCGCTGATCGCCGATCTCGGCAAGCGCAGCGCAGAGACCTGCAAGCGGGACAGCTAAAAAATTTTTATTAAAAAAGGAGAAAAATAATAATGCCGATCCAGCTTCGATTCGTGATCCACGCCGTACTGCTCAGTATCTGTCTGTTGCCCGGCCTGTTGCCGGTCACGGCCGAGGCGGCTCCCATGTTCGCACGCAAATACAATATGAGCTGTGCGTCCTGCCATTCGGCGTTTCCGCGACTGAACAGCTTCGGAGAACAGTTCCGCGCCAGTAACATGCGTTTGCCAAACTGGCGCGACGACACCCTGGAAACCGGAGATCCACGGCTGGCGCTGCCGTCAGCCGTGCCGCTGGCGATTCGCGCCCAGGCCTACGTCCAGGCTCGTGAGGGTAAATCCATTGATCCGGTTACCGGTGATACCGTTGAGGCAAGCTCCGATTTCCAGTCACCTTACCTGATCAAGCTGTTATCCAGCGCGCCACTCAGTGACCACATCACCTATTACTTCTACGGCATCTTTGCCGAGAAAGGCGGCAATGGCGAGACAATCATTGAAGATGCCTGGTTCCGGCATGACGACGTGTTCGCCACCGGGGTCGGCTTGCAACTCGGCCAGTTCCAGGTCTCTGACCTGATGTTTCCGCGCGAAGTCCGCCTGCCGTTCCAGGACTTCATGGTCTATCGCATGGCCGGCATCACCTATGACCGGGGCGTACTGTTCGACCGCGGGATCGGGGGCCTCGATGTCTCGCTGGGTCTGGTCAACGGCAACGGGATAGACCAGAACTTCGACGTAAACAGTCCAGGCTATCGGCGCCCCGACAACATGTTCGATAACAACAGCGACAAAAGTGTGTTTGGACGCATCGCCACGACACTGGGACCGGTGTCGGTCGGCCTGTTCGGACTTGCCGGTGAACAGGCCAACGCAACCGGTCCGGCCGGTATCGACAGCGGTGACCGAGATACCGACAAACGTATCGTCGGGCTGGATTTATCGGGCACTCTGCGTGGCAAGACCCACTGGTATACGCAGCTTCTCTGGAACACCTGGGAAGGTTTTCTCGAGCCGGACCAGGACTACGACTGGTGGGGCGGATTCGCAGGCGTGGATTACATCTTCAATGATTTCTGGGCATTTTCCGCCCTGTACAATTATGCAGACGCCGATGATCTGGATGCTACCGACACGATCTATGAAGGCATCGATATCAACAGCCTTTCATTCACTGCGTCCTATTACTTCATGCGCAATGTGAAAGGCGTCGCCGAAATCAACATCGACCTGCTGGATGACGAGTCCAGAAGCGGAACCTACTACACCGGACACCTGGACCGCGAAGGCTATATTTTGTTCGGCTTTGATGCGGCATTCTAGCCGCAGCCGATCCCGGCATGGCTAGTCGATACCCAGCTGCCCGAAGCGTTTTTCCAGCTTGTCGATATCCTTCCGGTGCGCCACCACCAGGACCCGGTCGTCCTCCCTGAGCTGGTCATCATCGTCGACGATAAGCGATTCATCGCCGCGGGTGATTACAATGATCCGGGCCTGCCCCGGCAGGTCGATACTACCGACCCTGCCGGCGTCCTTATCGCGCACAATGAACTGAAAAAACCGGATGCCGCTTTCCACTGCAGCATCCAGTTCGGCCACATCGTGGCCCTCCAGCATATCGGCGAGGCGCTCGGCCACGTCACGATCGGGCACCAGCACGTTCTCCAGCCCCAGCTTGGTGCAGATGCCCTGAAAATCAGGGTCCTCGATCTTGGTGATGACCCGGCCAAAGTGCACGGTCTGCCCCACCAGTGATGCAATGATGTTGTCCTGGTCGTCATTGGACAGACAGAACAGCACGTCCCTTTCGCCGGCAGAAACTTCCTCGAGTACCGCTGGCCGGCTGCCATCGCCGTGGATAAAACCACAGTCGAGCGTCTCCGAAAGCTCTGCTATCCGTTCCTCGTCCTTGTCGATGATAACCACGTCGTGCCCGGCTTTGATCAGGCATCTTGTGGTCATGACAGTCAAGGTACTGGTCCCAACGAATATCGCACGCATAGTGATTAACCCCGTTTTCTTCCTAACCAGCTGCGCGGATACAGCAGCACCAGAACAGCAATAACTTCGACACGGCCCATGAGCATGACCAGGCAGAGTACCGCCTTGAGGGCAGGATCGAGACCTTCGGACACCACACCGACCGACAGTCCGGAAGTCGAAAGTGCTGAAACTACGTCAAACAGCGCATCCAGCGGTGCATGGCCGGACGCCAGAAATAGCGCCCAGGACAGCAACGTCACCAGTAGATAGACCACCAGCAGAGCGACCGTCCAGTTCACCTCGCTGGACTCGAGGGTGTTGCCAGCGACGGTCGCCGAAATGCGGCCGGCGGCCGGGATTGCCGTTTGCTGCACCAGCAATCGCACCAGGCTGAGCAGCACCATGAGACGCAGCACTTTCAGGCCACCCGAGGTGGAACCTACCTCGCCACCGATGAACATGGAGACGATAAGAGTAAGTTTACTGCCGGCGTCGAGTTCTGCCAGCGGCAGGCTTGAGAAGCCGGTCGTGGTCTGTGCCGAGATACCGATGAATGCCGCGTCGGCGAGATTTTCCATTGCCCGCTCCGGGCGGGCCAGCGACATGAAAACAAACAGAACCAGCACGCTTGCCGCGCACAGCACCAGCAGGGCGCGGAACTGCGGTTCGCGCAGCAATGATGACAGGTGACGGTAATAGCCGAGGTAGTACCAGGAAAATGAAATGGCGCCAGCCAGCGATAACAGTGTAATGAGCACCTTCGCTGCGATCGATTCAACGCCGGCCAGGCTGGTATCGTAGTTTGAGAAACCGCCGGTAGATACCGCCGCCAGTCCATGCACGATCGCGTCGAGAATCGGTTCGCCCGCAGCCAGCAATACGAGAATTCCGATTGCGGTAATGATTACGTAGACCTGCGCGACCCGGCGCAGGTGCGAGCGCGTGCCGCCGACAAGGTCTACCCGTTCGCCAAACCCCAGCCGCCTGACCGCCAGACCGGGTTCGATCAGCAGGGCCAGCACCAGTGCCAACACCCCCAGACCACCAACCCACTGTAACCAGGCGCGAGCGAACAGGAAGGCAGCAGGCCGCTCCTCCAGATTTCCGAGTGTCGTCAATCCGGTCGTGGTGACGCCGGACACCGCCTCGAACAGTGCATCGATAAAAGCAATGCCATATCCCATCAGCGGATAGCTCATGGCACCCGCCGACAGCGCAAACACCAGGGCTGTAATGACCAGCGCCTCGTTGCGCTGCATGTTCGGGGGTACGCGAATCCATGCCGTGAGGCCGCCGCAGATCGCAAACACCAGAATGACGACAAGATAGCGCAATGCCACACCGCTGTTGCCGCCGACTGCTGCCACGGTCGCCGGCACGGTGGTCAGCACCGCCAGCACCAGAAACGCCTGACCCAGGTATTTGGCAATGATCGGTACACGGACTGCGAATCGAAGTCCGCGAATCGCAGAGGCTCCCGCCATTTAGTATCTCATCGTAGATTATGCCAATGGACCGATGTTCAGCATAACGCCGGGCGGGTCTTGCGCACTGACAAATATCAATGACGCTCAGCTCCGGCTTGCGGAGACTTTCCGCTCTGGAATAAATGGCGCACCGGCAGGCCGGATGGCAGTTATGGAAGGTTTCACACCAGTATTATCAAGTATCGGCGGCATTCTGATCGGACTGGCCGCGGTAGCCCTGCTGCTTGTCAACGGCCGCATTGCCGGGATCAGCGGTATCACTGCCGGGGTGCTGCATCCGACCCAGGGCAATACCCTGTGGCGGGTAGTATTCCTGGGCGGCATGCTGGTCGGCGCCATGCTGATCCGCTGGTTGCATCCCGAGGCGCTGGCAATACGCATCGATGTGTCCAACGCGGCAGTACTGCTAGGTGGATTTCTGGTCGGCATCGGCACCCGCATCGGCAATGGCTGCACCAGCGGTCACGGCGTCTGCGGGGTGGGTCGACTGGCGCCCCGCTCCATGGTCGCCAGTGCCGTGTTTTTCAGCGTAGCAGTGTTTACCAGCTGGTTGATACGCCATGTCACAGGAGGGTTCTAGATGAAATACCTCGCAATATTTTCTTCCGGCCTGCTATTCGCAGTCGGGCTGGGCGTTTCGGGTATGACGCTGCCGCAAAAGGTTATCGGCTTTCTCGACTTCAGTGGTGAAAACTGGGACCCGAGCCTCGGCCTCGTCATGATCACTTCCGCGGGCGTTTTCATGTTGCTGCACCGCCGGGTCCTGCGGCGTCCGACGCCGCTGTTCGATACCGATTTCCACGTGCCGACGCGCAACGATATCGACGGGCCACTGGTGTTCGGCTCGATCTTGTTCGGCATCGGCTGGGGCATGGTAGGTTTCTGTCCCGGTCCCACCGTCACTGCACTGGTTTCAGGTCAGACGCAGGTCTGGATTTTTTTTGTAGCGATGGTCGCAGGGATGTATGCCGAAGGCAGCCTGGCGGTCAGCAATCGGTTGCTCACGCAGCGCGGAGACACAGTCGATGGATAAGAGTCAGGCAATACAACGTCACACACTGGAGCACGAGTTTCAGGAACTGACCACGAACGTCCGTTCGCTGAAACTCGGGGACATGGACAATCTGGTCTACCTGATCGAAGAACCGGATACCGGCTGCGCGGCAGTTCTCGACCCTGCCTGGGACGTCGAAGCGATACTGGACGCGGCAGGCGATACAGTCATTACCGATATCCTGATCTCGCACTGGCACGATGATCATCTCAATGGCGTCGAGGAACTGGTGGCGGCAACCGGTGCGCCAGTGCATCTACTGGACAGCGAAGCGGCGTTCTGGGAAGTCGACAAAGACTACTTTGTACGCCATGCCGACGGCGAATGTATTGCGCTTGGCGGAGTCGGCATCCAGGTCCTGCACACGCCGGGGCATTCGCCCGGTTCGGCCTGCTTCAACGTCAATGGAAAGCTGTTCACCGGGGGTACGATGTTTATTTACGGTTGCGGGCGCTGCGATATGCCGGGTGGCGACGCGATTGCCCTGTATCACAGTCTGAATCGGCTGACTAAAATGTTTCCGCCGGAAACGCTGGTGTATCCCGGCCATGATTATGCACGCAAACAGGTGTCGACGCTCGGCGAACAGATACGCCTGAACCCATTCCTGCATCAGCCATCCGCAGAAGCTTTCGCGGCCTTCCGTGCCGCACACGACGAACACCGGCAGCCGCCCTACCAGCCGGTGTTGCGCGGAGATCCGGTCTGGTAGCCGTTTACGCAGCGTCAAACGGCCACAACAGCGGGACCACCGTCGCAATCACCAATAACGTGAGCACTGCCATGCCACTCCCGAACCGCAGGTAGTCGCTGCTCCGGTAACCACCGGAACCGCGCACCAGCAGCGGAGCCGGATGACCGGCTGGAAGCAGTACACTCATGGACGCCGCGACCAGCACTGCCACCGCGACGCTCTTCGGATTGACGCCAAGCTGCGCGGCGGCATCCAGCGCCACCGGCATCATCACGGCTGCGACCGCGGCGTTGTGCAGTGCCTGGGTGAGCGCAAGCGCGATACCCGCTACCGCCATCATTACCGCCAGCGGACCCCAGTGCCCGAGTCCGTCGGTGAGCCAGGCGGCCAGATCTGCGGAGGCACCAGTGATATTCAGCGCGGTCGCGAACGGCAACATCGCCGCAATCAACACCAGGGTACTCCAGTCGATCCGGGCATAGGCGCGATCCGCCTCCAGTGCGCCGATCAGCGTTACGGCAAGCGCCCCCGCCAATGCGGTCACAGCTACAGGAAACCAGTCGAGCGCAGCGGTCACGATCACCAGCACAAAAATCAGCACCGTCCAGGGAGCCAGACGTCGCACCTTCGCAGGGGCCGCGGCCTTGCGCGGCGGCCGCAGCCAGTGCCTCGACACGATCACGGCGCCCCCCCAGCAGCAGTACGTCGCCGGCAGCGAAAACAGACGCCGGGTCCAGATGCGGTCGATGTTGATCGGCGCGTATCAGTGATATCAGGCTCAGCCCGTACTCTTCAGTGAGCCGCAGCGAGCCGACTTCGCTGCCGATCAGCGGCGAATCCGATAGTACTTCGAGCTCCCATACACGTTCGGAAAAAGCGTAGCGCCGGATCAGCTCACGCGTCTGGTCGCTCTGACCCTCGCCGCCCTCCACGTCGTGCGCCGGCAGCAACCAGCGTGCGGTAGCCAGCGAATAGACAGTTGCCATAGCAATCATCACCAGCCCGAGCGGCGCGAACTCAAAAAATCCGAATGCCTCGCCAGTGCGTTGCTGAAGGATGTCATTGACGACAAGATTGTGTGAAGCACCTATCAGGGTGAGATTTGCCCCTGCCATGGCGACGTAGGCCATCGGCAGTAACAGATGTGCCGGCGATTGCCGCGCCTTGAGCGCCAGCCTCAGTAATACCGGGATGAACACCGACACAGTCGCGATGATATTGATCACACCCGATAGCAGGGCCGGAGCCAAAGTACCCGCCAATAACATGCGTGTTTGACTTTTCCCCGCCAGCCGATGCAAACCATCGGCAATCCAGCGCACCACACCGCTGCGCTCGATCGCGGCACCCAGCACCAGCAGCGAAGCAATCGCGATGACGGCAGGACTGGAAAAGCCGGCCAGCGCATCACCCGGATTGATAGTTCCCGCCAGTACCAGGGCGAGCAATCCGCCCAGGGCAGCGGCATCCGGCCTCACGCGGTCACTGATGAACAGAATCACAACGCCGCCGAGCACCAGCCACACGATGGCAGCTTCTAACTCCACGATACAGGTACCCTCAGACGCGCACGTCGCACCGGATCGATGCAACTGCGCTTTGCGAGCAGCCTAACTCGTGACACCTGCCGCGCATTGTCAAATGTCAATGCAAGCGGCGTTCTCCGGGAACCGGCTACTCAGCCAGCGTCAGTCCGCTCGGGACGGCTCTGGGAACGTCATTGCGTAGATCCAGACTCCGCGGATCGGTGAGCGCACTGAGAAAATCAAGAATGCGATCCACCTCCACATCACTGTAATTCATTGGTGCCAGTTCCGTATACGCCGCCAGAGCAGCAACCCGTGCCGGGTTATCCATCAGGATGAAGTCCAGCGCATCGAGATCGGCGCGGGAAGGCAGCACCGCCTGTGACTTGTCATAGCTGGTGACAGCTGTCACGCAATTCAGATGATGTTCGACCACTGCCCGCAAGCTGTTATATGCACCGCTGTGACCGTAAGGCGCTGTCAGCGAGACATTCCGCAAGGTCGGCGTACGGAACTTGTAGCGGTCATTGATATCGCCGGTTACCTGCTCCCGTCCGAAGTCATCACGGCCATCGAAATCACTGCCTCGACCGGCGCCGATCTGCGGCATGGCAATCGCGTGGAAGCTGTGATCGGTCTGGAAGCGACCGCTGTGGCAGCTGCTACAGCTGTTGCCATTACCGTTTTGGCCATAGAAAAGTTTCATGCCGTCGATCGCGTCCTTGCTCATCGCCTGAGCATTGCCGCGCAGATAGCGGTCGAATGGACTGTCGTCGGCGCGCCAGGCCACACGTTCAAAAGCGGATATTGCGTTGGCGGCATGGGCAAAAGTGATATCCGCGGCCGAATTCACGTCATCGAAAGCATCGATGAACAACGTTACGTAGCCAGGAATCGACTGGAGGCGATGAGCCAGCTGTTCCCATACGCCGCCGGGACCTGCCAGATTGCCGACTGCCGCGGCATCGGCAACCGGATTCTCGCCTGCCTGGCCCGCCATTTCAGTTGCGGAGGTCACCGGGAACATGGCCTGGGCGGCGAGCACATTTTCGAGCGTCAGCGGCAAATCATCGCCGGCGGGGGATAAAAATCCGCTCAACTGCGTCGGATCGACAGCGACGCGCCCGTCGTGGAACAGTACTTCAAATTCCCGGGCGCCGAGATTAAAAACCGGAGGTGCATTGCGCGGCACCCGCTCATGGATGCCGTCCGCTCCGGTTCCGACATCGCGGGTTATCCCAAGACCGCGGCCACCCTCTCCCACCGGCAAAGACAGACCATCGCCGGTGCCGCTCAGCGAATGATGACAGCTGGCACAGGATATGTTTCGGTTGCCACTAAGAATCTTGTCGAACATCAGCAGCTTGCCAAGCTCGACCCTGGCGGACGCGGGCGCACCGTCATCGTGAAAATCCGAGTCGGATAGCGGCTCCATTTTCGCGGCCATGGCATTCGCAGCAATCAGCAGCAGACCCGGCAGCACCCAGCCAGTGAGAGTTTTTCTTGCAGACATTTTGATTTTCCCCACAGGCTGCTGAAGCAACCTCTTGTTCGTCAACAGTTATATGTTCGGCAGCTTCTCCGGCTGCGGTTTTCTTACCCGTTCTTTTGTGTGGGAAGGATACCCGGCCATCGGCTGTCAATCAAGTACAGCTTGCGCCATTCTAAATCACACGATGGATATATACTTACTGAAGTTGCTGCGACCATCTGACACCCGGAGGAATTGCATTATGAATAAATCATTACCCGCACTTGTCCTGTTTCTGGTAACACTGTCTCCCTGGGCTGTTGCAGCCGAAGACGACGCGCTGGTCACCTTCAAATCCATGAAGCCGGAACTCGCGCTGGAACTGGCGCAGCAGACATTGCAGGCCTGCCGAAAGGCGGGTTTCCAGGTGGCGGTGGCGGTTGTCGATCGTGCGGGCGTTGTACAGGTCATCCTGCGCGACCGGCTGGCCGGTTCGCATACGCCCGAGACCGCACAGCGCAAAGCCTGGACCGCGGCCAGCTTTCGCACCGACACGCTCAGCATGATGGAAGAAACACAGTCGGGTAAACCGCAGTCCGGCATTCGTTTCGTCAGCGAAGCAATTATGGCCGGAGGAGGAGTTCCGGTGACTGCCGCCGGCGCGGTGGTTGGAGCTGTCGGTGTTTCCGGTGCGCCTGGAGGTGAAGAAGATCACCAGTGTGCGCTGATCGGCATCGAGGCAATCACCGAGAGCCTGATGTTCTAAGAGTTTGGGTATTCACTAGCGCACTGCTCATCCGGCATTTACCTGAAAGGGCAAATGCCGGATGAGTGGCATTCAATCACAGGATTTCCGCACGCAGGGCGAACGCAGCGTCTTTTCAAGCGCACACCGTTGCCAGGCATAGATCACCTCCATGACACCGTTGTTCAATACAGGATTTGAATTCATAGGCGAATACACGGTGTGGCTGGTCGGGCTTTCTATACTGAGTTTCATTGCAGGATTGATCCTGGTGCCCGTGTTCATCGCTCGCATCCCCGCAGATTATTTCTCTCACCCGCGACGCCAGAGACCAACCCGGTCTCGCCATCCGCTTTTTCACCTGGCTCTGGTGGGTCTGAAAAATCTTTTTGGAGCAGCCCTGGTGATGGCGGGACTGCTGATGCTCGTCACTCCCGGACAGGGCCTGCTCACCTTGCTCATCGGTCTGATGATCATGAACTACCCAGGGAAATTCGCTCTCGAACGCTGGCTGGTGACGCGCCCTCACATCCTGCCCGCAATCAACTGGCTGCGTACCCGTTATGGGCTTACGCCACTGCTGCCGCCCGGGAGGCCGGAATGATCAGCTATGGCGCGATTTACTGATCAACCTTGCAACTGCTTTTTCCAGCTCGACCAGAAACAGAACCGAAGAAGCCACCAGCACGATAATACCCCAGGTCGAGGCGCTGATCGCCGCAGTACCGAACAACAGCTGCATGACGCCAAGATAGGTAAACGCGAGCTGGAACACCACGAGGAGCGCCACAGCAATCAGGATATGCCTATTCCCGAACAGACCATTCCAGCTGAAGATCGGCGCATTTATATAGCGCGAGTTGAATACATAGAAGATTTCAAACATGACCAGCGTATTCACGGCGACAGTGCGTGCCAGCTCGATACTGGAACCCTGATTGAGCTGCCAGATAAACAGTCCAAAGGTTCCCGTAACCAGGACTAGCGATACGAAGACAATGCGCCAGATGTAGAAGCCGGTCAGTATCGGTTCTCGAGGATCGCGGGGAGGTCGCCGCATGACGTCCGGTTCCGAGGGTTCGAATGCCAGCGTCAGGGCCAGCGTCACAGTAGTGACCATGTTGACCCACAGGATCTGTACCGGCGTGATCGGCAAGGTTCGGCCAAGCGCAATCGCAGCAATGATGACCAGCGCCTCACCGCCATTGGTGGGGAGAATGAACAGCAAAGCTTTCCGCAAGTTATCGTAGACCGTGCGTCCTTCTTCCACTGCGCGCGCAATCGAAGAAAAATTGTCGTCGGCCAGCACCATTTCCGCCGCTTCTTTTGCCGCTTCGGTGCCGCTATGTCCCATGGCGGTTCCGACGTCCGCACGTTTCAACGCAGGGGCATCGTTGACGCCATCACCGGTCATTGCCACCACATGACCATTCGCCTGCAGCGCCTTCACCAGGCGCAGTTTATGTTCCGGACTGGAGCGTGCGAAGATGTCCACACGCGTCACCTCGGCGCGCAACTGCTCATCATCGATGTGCTCGATATCCTGCCCAGTCAGCACGCTCACCGCGTCTCCAATCCCCATTTGCGCACCGATGGCAAGGGCCGTTATTGCGTGATCTCCAGTTATCATCTTGACCTGTATTCCGGCCGACTGGCAGAGTTTTACCGCCTCGATGGCATCCTCACGTGGCGGGTCGATCATGCCGACGACGCCCAGCAAAGTCAGGTCCTTTTCCACATCTGCAAATTGAAGATCCGTTTGAGAATCGGGAATCGGTTTGCGGGCAATCGCGAGAAGCCGCTGTCCGTGCTGCGCCATGAACTTCATCCGTTCATTCCAGTAATCCTTGACCAGCGGAGTAGCGCCTGAATGAGTGAGTTGCCGGGAACACATCTCCAGCAGGCGCTCCGGGGCACCCTTCACGTAAGCGAATGCATGGCCCGCATGATCATGATGCAGCGTGGCCATGAAGCGGTGCTGGGATTCGAATGGAATGCTATCGGTGCGACGCCAGGCTTCGTTTTCGAATAACGGATCGAGACCCGCCTTGATTCCTAATGTCAACAGCGCACCCTCGGTAGGGTCCCCCTGCAGCACCCACTCCCCGTCACGCTGGTGCAGTGCCGAATCGTTACACAACACCGCCGCGCGCGTGAGTTCCGCCAGCAGCGGCCGATCGTCCGGCGTAATATCGTCGTGATCGGAGTTGAAACCGCCGTGCGGATCATAGCCGACGCCCGAAACCGCAAACAGGCTGCGGGCAGTGGCAACCGCCTGTACGGTCATTTCATTGCGTGTCAACGTGCCGGTTTTGTCGGAACAGATAACCGTTACCGAACCCAGCGTCTCGACTGCGGGAAGGCGCCGGATGATAGCCCTCCGCCGTGCCATGCGCTGCACGCCAATAGCCAGAGTGATGGTCATGATTGCCGGCAGACCCTCCGGTATCGCTGCAACCATCAGTCCCACCGCAGCCAGAAACATGTCGGGCATAGAGTAACCGCGCGCATACACGCCGAACAGGAAGCTGCCAGCAGCAACCGCTATAATCGCACCAGTCAGCCACCGGGCGAATTGCCCCATCTGCCGCAGTAGTGGCGTAGTCAGGCTTTCCACTGTCGAAAGCATCGAGCTGATGCGACCCAGCTCAGTCGCCGCGCCAGTCGCCACCACCAGACCCCGGCCCTGGCCATAGGTCACCAGCGTGCCGGAATACGCCATGCTGTACCGGTCGCCCAGCGACGCATCGGCGTCAGTTGGTGCAACTTGCTTCTCGACTGCAAGCGACTCACCAGTCAGTGCCGCTTCCTGTATCTGCAATGATTTTACCGTTACCAGACGCAGATCAGCCGGCACCTTGTCACCCGACTGCAGCAGCACGATGTCCCCTGGCACCAGCTCTCCTGCCGGCATTTTGAGGCGCTGGTTATCGCGCAGCACAATCGTGTATGGAGACAGCATCTGACGTATCGCACGGAGGGCATCTTCGGCTTTGCCTTCCTGAACAAAGCCGATCACCGCATTGATTATGACCACACCGAGAATGACGCCGGCGTCCAGCCAGTGCCCCAGCAGCATGGTAACCATCGCAGCCACCAGCAGTACGTAGATCAGGAGATTGTGGAACTGGACAAGAAAGCGCAAAACAGGTCTGCGCTGTCGTGGTTCCGGTAGGGAATTCGGACCATATTGGTCCAGGCGCCGCTTCACTTCACTGTTCGACAGGCCATTGTCGTCAGCCTCGAGGGCCGCAAACACTTCCGTAAGCTCATATGCGTGCCAGGGCTGCTCAGCGGGGCTATCCGCGGGGTCGCGAGCTGTATTCAAGCGCTTCCCCTTACCCAGCGTTCGCAGCGAAAATCCTGCGATTGCCAGGACCCCCAGCACCGCCATTACCAGCAGGACCGAGTCCATGGCCAATCCCCATCCAGTCATTCTTTTAAAGTTTAGCAGCTCTAGCCATTTAGCCGGGGGACATATGACGCTCTCGTTTCCGTTATCTGTAAACGCAGAAAGCTGCCATCGCCAGTTGGCGATGGCAGCTTCTTCAGCGGCCGCTGCTCTGGTGCCGATCTAGGTTTTGTGCGCTACGACCTTCGCGCCCCGTCTTTTTTCATAGTACGTGGCGACGAAAAACCCTGTCATAAATACCAGCGCACATATCAGTCCGTACCCGGTCACGACATCAAATGTCATCAGACCACCCATGATCTCAACTTCAGCGACTTCCAGAAACATCGGTAATTCCTCAGCATAATGTATCGATAAACTGAGGCAGTAGCGGCAAATGCCTCTTCCGACTGAACTCGACATGGCTTAAGAGACCTTTGGGGCTGCCGATGCTTACCGGACAATAAACGCTAGTGTTCTTAAAATCTTAGTGTATGGAGCCTGATACGCATGGCACGTTCGCCTCACTTCCAGAAATTACTCGACGATTGCCAGGACATGCAATTCAGTCACCTTCGGCCGCTGCTCGATCGCATGTTCGAAAATGCCGACATTGCACTGCTCGATTTCGCTGAAAAAGCGGAAAGCAATATGACCCAGTCGGTATTTTTCGACGCCATGAACGAACTGAGAAAGAAGCGAAAACTAGTCGAGCAAACGTTCTTCTCGGAAATCAGGCGCAGCTACGAGAATTTTCCAACGGCACCGGACGACCGAAAGAAATTGCCCGATACGGAGAACATTTCTGGCCGTCTTTCCTTGATTGAGACCGATGAAATGGAAACCACGGTGGCGACGCTCAACGCGACCGGCAAACTGACGCACCGCATCATGGACCGAATCTTTGCGCTGAAACAGCGTCTCACCATTATCAATGATGGCCACGCAATCAGTAAAAAGCAGATTCCAGGCGGCCCCAGCTGGCTCGGCGCGGCCTTCCAGCGCTCCGTAGAACAACTGGACCTGCAGAACAAGACTCGACTCGTATTCATTGCAGTATTCGACAAGTATGTACTGAGTCAGGCCGTTGCGATGTTCGACGAATACAACAAACAGTTCGTCATGGCGGAAATATTGCCCAATCTACGTTATGAAATCCGCAAGCAGCCCGACGGCAACAGGCAGGGTCGCAAAACCGGCCACGGCGTCGCGGAGGATCAAGCACCGAACGAAGCGATGCTGAATGATTCGCAGACGCCTTCTGAACTGGGGGATGAATTGTTTGGACAAATCTGCGCACTGATGGCAGGACGTGACACTGGAAATGGTAATGCAGCTGGACGGAATCCAGCTAAAGCCGGAAAAACCGCTGGCAGCCGCGCCCGATCTTCCTCGGCAGTGCCGGCACTGCTGTCCCAGCTGAGCGCAGCCCAGTCTGCCGTTCGAGCAGAATCGAAAAACAGATCCAGCTCCGAATACATCGAAAACATAGAGATCGATCAGAACTTCATTGATCGACTCCAGATTACACTGGTCGACGAGCGCGAGCGGATATTCGGTGGCGTCGATCGCCTGCAACTCCCGGACGCTGACAACAACCTCATCGAGTTGGTTGGCATGTTATTCGAATACATGCTCAGAGAAGACGCCCTGCCAAATGTCGTCAAAGCCCTGTTAAGCCGCTTACATACGCCGCTGCTCAAGGTTGCGGTACTTGATCGCCAGTTTTTTACGCGAACCCGACACCCTGCGCGTAAACTCTTGAACGATATGACCTCCGCAGGCATACGTTGGGTCGATGAAGCCCAGCCCGACCGACTGGTATTTCCGAAGATGAAGGAAATTGTCGACTCCATCCTTCGGGACTTCGATCATGACGTAACTCTGTTCGAGAAATTCTCGAAGGAATTTTCCAGCCATATCGATGAACTCCGACAGCGCGCCGAACTGGTTGAAAAACGGGCATCCGAAGCGGCTAACGGTCAGGACAAATTGTTATCCGCACGCGGTAGAGCGCAGGAAGAACTCGACAACCTTCAACAGGGCAAGCCTGTCGTAGACGCCGTGCAGGAATTTCTGCAACGGCTATGGGCGGATAAGCTCACCTTTATACTGTTACGTGATCCGAAAGGCACCGAAAGCGAGAACTGGCGCCAGACAACCGCTCTCGCAAAAGCGATCGTTGAATCAGGCATGCCCACTGCGGATGCGGAGCAGCGCGAAAAACGATCGCAGGAGCTGGGCAGCTTGCAGGAGCAACTGCGCGAGGCCACCAAAACCCTTCAGCAGGCCGATAAGGAAAAACTGCTCATCGCACTGTTCAGCAGGCAGCAACAGGTTCTGGAACAACTCGCGCCAGAGCATTCTGCGCCGATTGCCACCCCCCCGCCTGAAACTGTGCCACCCAGACCGCCGACGGCACCAGTAGCGCGATTAACCAGTGAACAAACCGCAATGATCGAAAGACTCAAAGCCGTGCCCTTCGGCACCTGGTTTGAATTTTCTGCAGAAGGAAATCAAAAACAGCGGGCCAAGCTATCGTGGCGCAGTACGGTTACAGATAAGTTCATGTTTGTCGACCAGATGGGGATAAAAGCCGCCGTAATCTCCATGCAGGAACTGGCCGACAAAATGCTCAACGAAAGCGCCCATATTGTAGCGATCGACAAGAAGCCTTTCGTGGATCGAGCGTTGTCCGCGATCCACAAGATGCTCGACAGAACTACCCGCACAACAGCCTCGGCCTGACATTGAGGACCAGAAAATGACTATATCAGAAAGTACAAATCGTGCAGACATGAGAAAGAACCCCAGGCTGGACACACCTGATCAGGTAGCTGTAAGGGATCGTCATAGCGGCGATGTCGTCGGCCAACTCGTTAATCTTTCAGTCGACGGCCTGATGTTGATGGGATCCGCCGGTCTCGAACCCGGAACCCTGTGTGAATTTCGTGTGCCGCTCGACGACGGAAAACAAATCACAGAACTTCTTATCGGTGCGGAAGTGCTCTGGTGCCAGGACGCCAATCATTCAGGATCGTACTGGAGTGGGTTCCACATCATCGATATTTCACCAGAACATCAGGCTATTCTGGCTGCTATGGTAGGAGATTAATCCGCGTCGGCATTCACAAGCTCATCGAGCTTTTTGTCCATGTGTAACTCGGTCAGCTCCGTAAAACTACCGATCCACTTTCCGTCGATGACGATCTGTGGAACGGTGCGCGCGCCGTTTGTCAGCCGCACCATCTCAATTAGCCCGACGCGATCCTGATCGACCCTCACTTCCCGATAGGCTATCCGCCATTTGGTCAGCAACTGCTTTGTCTTTTCACAAATCGGGCAGCGCCCGGTACTGTATATCTTCACTCTATCCATATCGTCTGCTCATCAGCTCGTCGTTTCGAACTTCTCCCAGATTGCGGGGATTCCTGCGGATTGACTAATGGCTTCGATACGCGAGCGATGCGCGGCAAGCTCATCATCATCTGCACGTATGACCCGGAGCTGTTCGCGACTGCCAGACAGCCGTCGCAGTGGCGCGGCCTGTGACATTGTTGCATGCGATTCCGATCCGCCCCCAAGCGATAGCGTAACCTGGCCACCCGTCATGGCCAGATAGACGTCAGCCAGAATCTCGGCATCCAGCAACGCCCCGTGCAAGTCCCGCCGCGAATTGTCTATCTCATAACGTCGGCACAAGGCATCGAGATTATTTTTCTGGCCCGGATGCATGGTACGCGCCAATGCCAGCGTATCGAGTATTGCGCAGAGATCAGGGATCTGTTTGCCGAAGCGGCAGTGCAACAACTCATGGTTCAGGAAGCCGACGTCGAATGGCGCATTATGGATAATCAGCTGGGCGCCACCGACGTAGGTTATGAATTCGTTGACGACGTCCTTGAACAGTGGCTTGTCAGCCAGGAATTCATTGCTGATCCCGTGGACCTGCATGGCACCGGCATCAATCTCACGCTCCGGCTGCAGATACTGATGAAAATTATTTCCGGTCAGTCGGCGATTGATCAATTCGACACACCCGATCTCGATGATACGATGGCCCTGCCTGGGATCGAGGCCGGTTGTTTCAGTGTCCAGAACGATCTGTCGCATAGTTCTCTATAGCTCCTCTATACCGCGATTCGCGAGCTCATCGGCACGCTCATTTTCTACATGGCCGTTATGCCCCTTGACCCAGTGCCAGGATACGTTGTGCCGCTGAACGGCCTCATCGAGACGCCGCCAGAGATCAGCATTTTTGACCGGCTTGCGGGCTGCCGTCATCCAGCCGCGCTTCTTCCAGTTGGGTAGCCATTCCGTGATGCCGCTTTTCACGTACACTGAATCAGTCGTCAATTTGACCGAGCATGGGCGCTTTAAACTTTCCAGCGCCCGAATTGCCGCCATCAGCTCCATGCGATTATTGGTCGTCAGTGTTTCCCCACCGTACAGTTCTTTTTCGACGGTTCCGTAACGCAGCAGAGCGCCCCAGCCACCGGGCCCCGGATTGCCTTTGCAGGCGCCATCAGTAAAAACTTCAACTTCATTCATTTGACGATACCCTGCCCTGATGGGGTTCTGCCATTCCGGGAAGCATTCCTCGCCGATGTTTCCAGCGCGGTTTTATCGGCGTTAGCGTAGTCAGACGCTTGCGTGCCACCAGCACATACGCGCCCGCGAATAACGGCCAGCGTTCATGGTGCAGGCGTTGCAATATTTTCCAGTTCGTGTTCTCGCTTCCGTATTGCCACGGCGGGTACGGGAAAAAATACTGAGTCTGAACAATGTCGAAACCCAGTAGCGAAAGCCAGTCCTTCAGGCGCGACATGCCAACAAACGGCAGCGACCAGGGAACGCGTGGGCGCGAGCCGGAAATCAGTCGCCTCAGACCCCACCATCCGAAAGGATTGAAACCCAGTATGACAACGTGCCCTTCGCCGACCAGACATCTGTCGACCTCCCGCAATACCTGGTGTTTATCAGCCGCGACTTCCAGCACATGTGGCAACACAAAAGCATCAATAGAATCCGACTGGAACGGGAGTGCCTCGGCCTGCGCAATCAGCCCCGGCGTATCCGGAAGATCTCCTGCTTCGCGAGTCTGTAGCACGCGATGCATGATCCGACTCGCGCCAAGAGCATCCGGATTGCAGGGAGGATCAAGGACCACGAGATGGTAACCGAACAGGTCACTCAGGATATCAGCCAGCAGCGTCTCTTCCGCCCTGGCGAGTTGCATTCCGAGTGGCTGCCTGCACCAGCCGCGCAACTCCCGCAGTCGCTTGCTGCATGCGTCAGCGTTCCTGTTGCTCGTCATAACCTGCTAATTCACCATCCTGTATTTGCCGCATGATAACCTGTTTCAGGTTTCGGAGGATACGCCTTGACTGACCCGGCAATGCCTGTCAGGATCGCGTGAAATAACCCATTTTTCCTATATTGATCATTAAGTTGGATTAAACCGAGTGTGGATCCTGCCGCTAGCGGAATATGCAAAAGCAATCACCGAAATACCTAGCGCTCCTGACCCTGTTGCTGAGCGCCTGCGCCAGCCAGAACACTGTCCCACCCGGCGCGGAAGCAGATCCCGGCACCGCACTACCGGAACCCGCCCCCTCGCATTCGACTCTGTTCTTAACCACGCAATCGGCCATCGTGCAGACGCCGGATTTCTGGGCCGGACTTCGCACCGGGTTCATGCTTCCCGAGCTTGATAACGCCATTGTCGCTCAACATCGCAACTGGTATATCAAACACCCGGAATACCTGGAGCGAGTGGCCGAGCGCGCGCAGCAGTATGCCTGGTACATCAGCAGCGAAATTCTGAATCGCGACATGCCCGCCGAGATAGCCCTGCTGCCCATAGTGGAAAGCGCCTATGATCCATTTGCGTACTCCCACGGCCGCGCCGCCGGATTGTGGCAATTTATTCCGGCCACCGGAAAGCATTTCGGACTGAGACAGGACTGGTGGTACGACGGGCGACGCGACGTTGTCGATTCGACTCGCGCCGCGCTCGATTACCTGGAATACCTGCACAAACGTTTCGATGGAGACTGGTTGCTCGCGCTGGCAGCCTACAATTCGGGGGAAGGAACCGTTTCCAAAGCCCAGCGGAAAAACCGAAAAAAGGGCAAGCCTACCGACTTCTCGCACCTGGATCTGCCCCGTGAAACCCGCAACTATGTGCCAAAACTTGTAGCGCTCAAACAACTGGTTGCAGCGCCGGAACATTACGGCGTCGAACTGGCATCCATAGGCAGCCATCCGTATTTCGGGATTGTCGACACGGGTACACAGATCGATCTGGCAGTCGCTGCCGATCTGGCCGGAATAGCACTTGATTCATTGTATCGCCTGAATCCCGGCTTCAATCAGTGGGCCACAGCGCCCGAAGGACCGCACCGGCTACTGATACCCGTGGCACAGCTGGAAGTCTTCCGTCAGGCAATTGCCACGCTCCCCGTAGAGCAGCGCCTCAAATGGACTCGCCACAAGGTCAGCAACGGCGAGACACTCAGCCATATTGCAAAGCGCTACAACACGACCATTTCAGCACTGAAAACCGCGAATGATCTGACCAGCCACTCGATCCGGGCAGGCAGTCATATCATGGTTCCCCTGTCGAGTCAGGAGCCGGGGAATTATCAGTTGAGTGCCGGACAAAGATTGAATGACAAGCAGAACCAGGCGCGGCGCGGACAGAAAATCCAGCACCGGATCGGCGCCGGCGACACCCTCTGGGACCTGTCCCGGCACTACAAAGTCGGAGTGCGGAAACTGGCTTCGTGGAACGGCATGGCGCCGGGTGACACGCTGCGCCTGGGGCAAAAACTCGTCATCTGGATCGATCAATCCAGCGCATCCAGATCTGCGCATCCCGGCGACCAACTGCGCGCCGTACATTACACCGTGCGTAAAGGCGACTCCCTCTCGACTATCTCCAGCCGATTCAGGGTCAGCGTCACTGACCTGCGCAACTGGAACGGGCTGACCAAAGGCAAATACCTGCAGCCGGGTCAGCGCCTGAAACTTTACGTCAATGTCACGCAGCAGGCATCTGGAGCCTGATGGCGCCGCGGTCACCAGTGGATATGTAATGGCGCCTGTTCAAGTTCCTTGATGACAGTGTCTATGCTGTTCGCGTAAGGCAAGTGAGGATAAGGAGCCCAGCCTCCACGCTGATCAGGGCAGAACAGCTTCCACCCGCCATCGCAATAGCTGACTCGCACCAGCGGGTTGAGAGCTTTAGTGCATGAAGGCACGCCCGGCAGACGGGTTTCCATCAGCAACAGATCGTCTCCATCCTGCACACAACATAACTGTTTTGCCAGGCCCCGCATGCCAAGATTGCGTCTTTCACAAAATGCATCGAGCGCTTTGCGCGCGCGTTTTATTTCCATCGATGTAACAGACATAACTGAAGGCGTATTTTCAGGTCTTCGCACCCTGCAACCTGGCGCGGGAACGCGTCGATTCAAGATCATTTTCCGGGCGTTCCGTCCAACCCGACATATGTCGCATCGCCAGATCCGCCAACGCGGTGACATGATCATCGCGATCGTTGAGCGCCGGAATATACCTGAGGTCCTGCCCTCCCGCTTCCAGAAACAGTTCGCGGTTCTGCTCTGCAATTTCCTCCAGCGTCTCCAGGCAATCCGCGCTGAATCCCGGACAAATCACATCCACTCGTGGTATGCGTTCCTGACCCCATTGAGTCAGCATCGCACTGGTATAGGGCTGCAGCCATTCTTCCCGCCCGAAGCGCGACTGAAAGGTCAGCTTCCATTCGTCGTCCTGAAGTTGCAGTCTTTCGGCCAACAATCGCGCGGTTTTGCTGCACTCACAATAATAGGGATCACCGGACAACAGGCATCGTTTGGGCAAACCGTGAAACGACATCATCAGGCGGTCCGGCCGACCCGCCTGCTCCCAATGCTCCCGCACGCTGTTCGCCAGCGCTTCGATGTAACCCGGATCGTCGTGGTAATTCTGAATGAAGCGGAACTCAGGAATCCAGCGCCATCCACGCAGCACCCGCGTTACCTCATCGAACACCGTCGCAGTGGTGGTCGCGGAATACTGCGGATACATCGGCAACACCAGCAGACGGCGCATGCCGCGCTGTCGCAGTTCGTTCAGCGCATGCTCGATGGACGGCGTGCCATAGCGCATTGCCAGGGCCACCTCGACTTTTTCCGGCGCCAGCTCAGCCAGACGCTGTTGCAGTGACTTTGTCTGTCGGCGGGAAAACACCATGAGCGGAGAACCGTCTTCCATCCACACGCTCTGGTAGGCTTTGGCAACTTTGCCGGGACGCAGGCGCAGAATCACGCCGTGCAGTATCAGCCACCAGAGGAGCCGGGGTATTTCGACAACCCGGGCATCCCATAAAAATTCGCCTAGATATCGCCGCACCGCTTGCGCTGTCGGCGCTTCGGGTGTGCCGAGGTTAACCAGCAGCAGGCCCGTACAGGACGGGGCGTCATGTTTGAATTGGGTCTCACCCTGATAGTGCGCCATTGATTGCTTCAGGTTCCGTTGCAGTCGACTATTCGTCCCGGGAATAATAACTGATCAACTGCCCAACGGCACGGCGTAATACCTTCAGCGCCTCGGCCCGACCTTTGGCAGCGATCAAACCGGCGCAATGCTGCCAGGAATGTCTTTGCAGCACTCGCGCCACCAGCAGCGTTATTTCCTCAGGCTTCAGTCGGGATATGCACGCCTTGTCTGTACTGGCGAAGCAGGTCACTCGCCACAACGCGCCGATGGACGTTTCCAGTTCGCGCCGGCCAAAAGCGAAGCTGCGCGCATCCTGCCAGTCCGCTTCATCGGGTTGCAGACCGGCTGCATCAGCATTTCCGAACAGTTCCATCACCAGATCCACGTCCATATCTTTCAGGCTGTCACTCAGCTGATGCGGGAAATTTCCGGAAAAGTGCGCCCGTGCGCGGGCATGCAGCTCATTCCCCGCTAATGACACTGGATACAGGATCAGAACCGAATGACAACCGCTGGTAGCGCCGCGCTGAAAGCCCACTCGCACGGTCGCCGCGCCTGACCGGTGCCAGAAGTGCAACACATCATATGTCGCGCCGAAGCTGCTACCGAAGTAGTCATGGCCCGCTTTCCGGGACGTTTCTGCTACGTATCTCACCAGTTGTGTACCCAGCCCATGACGCTGTGCGGCAGGATGCACAGCGATACGCACGATGCGCATGGCCTTTAGCTGGAGCGCTTCGCACAGGCCCTGGTGTGCGGCGAGAGTTTCCGGTAACAGATGGCCATGCGGACGGCTGATTCCGGCGCAGATCGCTTCATTCTTCGATACCTCGAGTTCGCCCTCTTCGGCAAGCAGCACGACACCGGCCACATGACCCGCCAGCTTCAAAACGTGAATCGAAAGGTTTGGACCATCCAGAAGATGCCGCAGGTCCAGCGGACGGGTTCGATAATGCGCCAGCACCAGCAGACCGAACAGTTCATCCAGACAATCGGGATCATTCAGCAGCCGATCACGATCAAGCTGCTCGATTGTATAATCACTGTAGTCAGCCTGTGCGAAACTGTGATCAGGCGCGGCACTGGCATCGAGCAGCAACAGCCGGAATGTCAGACGCTCCAGCGGATCACCCGGTGCCCAACGGATCGGTGTCGACATGGGAATGGTTCTCCAGCTGTTCGCGTGCTGGTCGAGCATGCGCGCGAAACGCAGGGCAAAGCCCCTGCCGGTACCCTCGTAGCCGTGCACGGTAGTCGCGAACGCGATACGCGCATACTGTTTCAAAAGCGCCAGCAACATCGGAGTTGGCAACGCTGCTGCTTCGTCGACCAGCAGCAGATCAACCGCCTGTGGAGCGCGCACCAGAACATCGGGTGGCACGAACTCGATGGCCGCATGCAACTCCCCCGGCAGCATCGCTCTGGCATGATCGAGCACCGCCTGCACAGATTCCTGCCCCGGACCGGTAACCAGCACTTTTCGACAACCGCCTGATATGAGCTGTGCCGCCGCAATACCGAATGCCGCCGACTTGCCGCGTCCACGATCAGCAGTGAGAACCACTGGCCGACGCCGGTGGCCGGTCACGACGTGTCGCACTGCTTCAACAGCTCGTTTCTGGTCGGCAGTTCGATAGGGCGCCTCCACCGGTTCCTCTGACACCGCCATCGGTTCCGGGCGTGTCGCCTGCATGGAAATCGACTTCCCCTCTTCGATGTGCAACAGGTCTGGATCGGTGGCAAGAATTCCGGCCAGGCGTTTGATATAGCGAGTGCTCAATTGCTCCGGGGAATGGGGCTCTACAGTTACGCGAGCATTCTGCGGATCCGGAATATTCGGCCACTCGCGCAGCGGCGGAATCAACAACAGCAACAGGCCGCCGGCGCGAACCGTGCCGCTCAGCGCACCGAATGCATCCGGATCGAATCCTGACCAGGCATCGAACACCAGCGCATCGAATTCGGTCCCGAGCAGGCGCAATGCCGCACCGCCGTGGCTGGATGCTGCACCGGCAGGCGCAGCGTCGCTGAACCAGTGAGTATCTGACAACGGAAGTGTATCGAGTGCCCTCGAAGCTGAACGGATGCACCAGTCTCTGGAGCCGGCCAGCAGCAACACACGTCGCTGGCCGCTGCGGCGTGCTGTCAGCTGGAGTTGTCGAATCGCATCCAGAAATGACTGCGATGCGTCGGGCTGTTGCGATTCATCCGAGAAGTGCATGGGTCTGCCAGTAGAAGCGAGAATTCGCTACCATGCCGAAGGGCAACCTCCAGCGCAAGTCGGGGTTCTTGCGCCGGTCGCGTCAGTTTTTCCTGGGCCGCTGAGCGATATGAATTGCCCGGCCCTGTGCAGCCAGTGCCGCTTCGTGAAATGCCTCCGATAGCGTCGGATGCGCGAAGACAGTCAAGGCAACGTCTTCGGAACTCGCACCCAGGTGCATCGCGGTTACGGCTTCAGCGATCAATTCAGAGCAATGTGGACCGATCATATGTACCCCCAGGATCCGGTCGCTGGTTGCATCTGCCAGAACTTTGATGAAGCCGCTGGTATCGTTCATCGCACGCGCCCGACCCGATGCAGCAAATGGAAACACGCCGGTCGTATAATCAATTGCAGCGGCTTTCAGCTGCTGCTCCGTCTCGCCCACCCATGCCACTTCAGGCAAGGTATAGATAACCGAAGGTATCAGACCGTAATTCATTGTCGCCGCATGTCCAGCGATCAGCTCCGCAACCATCATGCCCTCTTCCGAACCCTTGTGCGCCAACATAGGTCCACGCACTGCATCACCGATGGCATAAACGCCAGGAAGATTGGTGCGGCACTGCTCGTCGACATGAATGAAACCCCATTCATCCAGCAGCAGGGTTGCTTCGTCAGCCGCCAGTCCCCTGCTATTGGGTCGGCGGCCTACTGCCACAATAAGTTTGTCGAATTGCACCTGGTGGTCGTGCTTGCCGTTCTTGTAGGTGATATTGACGACTCCGTCCTTCAGTTCGCAGTCAGTGACCCGGCTGTCGAGCTGAACATCCAGACCCTGCTGCGTGTACAGCCGCAGCGCCTCCCGGGCGACCTGGCTATCGACGAAAGGCAGAAAACTGTCCTGGGCTTCCAGCAGCGTGACGGACTCGGCACCGAGACGGCGCCAGACACTACCCAGTTCCAGGCCAATGACACCTGCACCAATGATACCGAGACGTCTCGGCACTTCGCGAAACTCGAGAGCGCCGGTTGAATCGACGACAATATCGTCCTGCAATGGCACATTACCGAGCTCCACCGCCGATGAACCGGGCGCCAGGATTACATGGTCGGCACTCAGTACCCGGGGCTTCTCCTTGCCCTCTTCCGATACGGCGATGCGCCGGTTTGCCTGCAGCTGTCCGGTGCCTGGAATCCAGGTGACTTTGTTCGCCTTGAGCAGCTGCTCGATCCCCTGTGTCAGCTCCCTGACCACCTTGTCCTTGTGCGCGAGCATGCGCTCGAGATCAAGCTCTACGCCCGTGACCTTGATCCCCCGGTCGACAAGACCCTGACGCAACTCGTCAAACCGCTCCGACGATTCCAGCAGTGCCTTGGATGGAATACAGCCGACGTTGAGGCAGGTGCCGCCCAATGCCGGTTTGCCTTTCGCGTCTACCCAGCGATCGATGCAGGCGGTCTTGAGGCCCAGTTGCGCACAGCGAATGGCTGCCACATAACCGGCCGGTCCACCGCCAATGATAACGACCTGAAATTGATCTTTCATCGGCTATACCCCCAGCACCAGACGCGCGGGCTCTTCCAGCAGCTCTTTCACCGCCACCAGAAACTGCACCGCCTCACGACCATCCACCAGCCGGTGATCGTACGACAGGGCAACGTTCATCATCGGTCGGATCACTACCTGCCCCTGCTCGGCAACCGGGCGCTCCTGAATCTTGTGCATGCCGAGTATCCCGGCCTGCGGCGGGTTCAGGATCGGTGTTGAGAGCAGTGAGCCAAAGATGCCGCCGTTGGTAATCGTAAAGGTTCCGCCGGTGATATCTTCCATACTCAAGCTGCCATCACGCGCCTTGGCGGCCAGTTCATTGATGTGCTGCTCGATCTCGGCCATGTTCAGCTGATCCGCATCGCGCAGAATCGGCACCACCAGTCCACGTGGCGACGAAACCGCAATACCGATATCGAAAAAGCCGTGATAGACGATGTCGTTACCATCGATCGATGCATTGATTTCCGGGAAACGCTGCAGGGCTTCAACGACAGCCTTGACAAAAAACGACATGAAACCGAGCTTCACCCCGAACTTCTTTTCGAACTGATCGCGATATTGTTTTCGCAATCCCATCACCGGCTGCATGTTGATTTCGTTGAAGGTCGTAAGAATTGCCGCATTTTGTTGCGCGTCCAGCAGACGTTCGGCGATGCGTGCACGCAAGCGTGTCATCGGCACCCGTTTCTCCGGACGTTCACCGGGCACACCCGGCGCCTCGGGCGGCGCCGGCGCTGGTTCCGGCACCTGAGGTGTTCTCTCTGCCTGGTCCTGCTGAGGTTGTTCATCCAGAACCCGCAGCACATCCTCCTTGAGAATCCGGTTACCGCTTCCGGAGCCCTTGATGGCGTGAATATCCAGCCCGCGCTCCGCGATCAGGCGGCTGGCCGAAGGCGTGGCAAAGGGTTCTGACTCAGATGCCGCTGCGTTGGCAACGCTGGCAGCGCTGGCCGCAGGAGCCGACTCAGGTCGACCCTCACCGGCTTGTTCGCGCATGCGCCCAAGCAGCTGACCCGACACCACCACCGTGCCCTGCGGTTCGAGGATTTCCTCGAGCACACCGTCCTCGGGCGCCGGTACTTCGAATACGACCTTGTCGGTCTCGATATCAACCAGAGGTTCGTCGCGTTTCACCGCATCGCCTGGCTGCTTCTTCCATCCAAGAATGGTTCCATCGGCTACGGATTCCGGAAAGCCGGGGACTTTGAGATCAATAGACATTCATTTTCCTTTTTTAGCCCGGGTCTTTTCCGATTTCAGACCCAGCGCCTGGGCCACCAGGGCATGTTGTTGTTTGGCATGCAGCCATGCATAGCCTACTGCGGGTGCTGCTGAAAACGGGCGGCCGGCATATTCCAGCCGTTCAGGGTCTGGCAGCGTCGCGCGCATGTGGTGCTGACTGGGAAACCAGGCACCCTGGTTCTGCGGTTCTTCCTGGCACCAGATAAATTCACTGGCGTTCGGATATTCACTGATCATTTTACGCAGTTGCGAGCGCGGGAATGGATACAGGCGCTCCAGCCGGATTATTGCCACATGCTCGAGCGCTTCCTCCCGACGCTTTTCCAGAAGATCGTAATAGACCTTGCCACTGCACAGTACAACGCGGGTAATCTTCTCAGCATCCAGTGGATCGATTTCATCGATCACCGGCCTGAACTTGCCCTCGGTAAGATCTTCCAGCGAACTCACAGCCAGCCGGTGACGCAGCAGACTCTTGGGCGTCATAACGATTAGCGGCTTGCGGCATTCAAGTAAGGTCTGGCGGCGCAACATATGAAAAACCTGCGCCGGTGTGGTCGGGACACAAACCTGCATATTCTTTTCCGCGCACAGCTGCAGATAACGTTCCAGGCGTGCCGAAGAATGTTCCGGACCCTGGCCTTCCATGCCGTGGGGCAAAAACATTACCAGCCCGCACAACCGATTCCACTTCTGCTCGCCGGCACTGATGAATTGATCTATGACAACCTGTGCGCCATTGGCGAAGTCGCCGAACTGCGCTTCCCATATGACCAGAGTTTTGGGATCGGTGGTGGCATAACCGTATTCGAATGCCAGTACCGCCTCTTCCGACAGCAATGAATTAATCACCAGAAAATTCGCCTGATCGTCAGTGAGATGACGCAGGGGTATAAACAGTTCTCCGTTCTTCTGGTTGTGCAGCACAGCATGGCGATGGAAGAATGTCCCGCGCCCACTGTCCTGTCCCGAAAGGCGTACCCCGAAACCATCGGTCACCAGTGTTGCGTACGCCAGCGTCTCTGCAAATCCCCAGTCGATGGGCAATGCACCAGCGGCCATTTTGCGACGGTTATCGACAATCTTGGCAACATTGTGGTTGAGTTCGAAACCGTCCGGAACCTGATCCAGCTTACGCGCCAGATTGCGCAGCCGGCTCAGTGGTACAGCGGTTTTCAAAAAGGCGGTGCAGGCCTGCTGAAGGTAGGGAGCCCAGTCGACTGCAAACGGATAATTCGCCTCGCCTTTGGGCACCAGCTCGTCAACCACGGAAACGCCGAGCGCCAGGCGTTTTCGATACTGTTCCAGCAACTGATCCGGATAATCCGGCTCGCAGACGCCCTCACTGATCAGATGGTTTGCGTAGAGCGCGCGGGTGGTGTCGAGTTCGCTGATCGCCTGGTACATCAGCGGTTGTGTGGCAGTAGGTTCATCCGCCTCACTGTGCCCGTGGCGGCGGTAACAGACCAGATCGACGACCACGTCCTTGTGAAACATCATGCGGTAATCCAGCGCCAGGCGAGTAACCTGAACGACAGCTTCCGGATCGTTACCGTTGACGTGGAATATCGGTGCATTGACCATCTTGGCAATGTCTGTGCAGTACAGCGTGGATCGCGCATCATTCTGCTGACTGGTGGTGAAACCGATCTGGTTATTTATGACAACATGCACCGTGCCCTTGGTCGAGTAGCCGCGCGACTGCGACATATTGAACGTTTCCATGACAACGCCCTGTCCCGCAAACGCTGCGTCACCGTGTATTAATACCGGTATCACCTGATTGCCTTCGTCGTCGCCGCTGCGTTGCTGACGCGCCCGGACCGAACCTTCCACGACCGGATTGACGATTTCCAGATGCGACGGATTGAAAGCCAGGGTTACATGCACCAGCTCCTTGCCTGTCTGAAGATCGGAGGAGAAACCCTGGTGGTATTTGACGTCGCCGGAACGCCCGTTGCCGGACTGGCCTGCGGTGCCTTCGAACTCCTGGAACAGTTCGGCGGTGGTTTTGCCCACGATATTAACCAGCACGTTCAGACGCCCGCGATGGGCCATGCCAATCACCACCTCCTTGACACCGCGATTGCCGCCACGCTGTATCAGCTCATCAAGCACCGGAATCAGGCTGTCCCCTCCTTCCAGAGAGAAGCGCTTCTGTCCCACATAGCGCGTGTGCAGATAACGCTCCAGTCCCTCCGCAGCAGTCAGCCGCTGCAGGATATGCAACTGTGAATCGCTCGAAAATCGCGCCTGTGTTGTTCCTTCGAGCTCCAGCCGCTGCTGAATCCAGCGTTTTTCGCTCGTTTCAGTGATGTGCATGTATTCCGAGCCAATGCTACCGCAATAGACGTGCCGCAACTGGAGCAGGACATCGCGCAGCGTGCCCTGGCCGACAGTGGCCAGAGATCCGGTATCGAACACCGTGTCCAGATCGGCTTCACTCAGTCCATGATAACCAGGATCGAGTTCCGGAAGCTCCACCTGCGGGCGCAATCCGAGCGGATCGATATCCGCCAACTGATGACCGCGGAACCGGTAGGCATTGATCAGCTGCAATACACGAACCTGCTTTTCCTGGTGAGTCTGGGATCCAGGCACACTGCCGGCAGGACGGCGCTGGCTTGCCGGACGCCGCGTCATGACACGGAAGGCCTCACGGACGGAAGAATGCACTGGCTCGGCACCGTGAGCATTTACACGCGGCAGTGTTTCAAAGAAGCTGCGCCAGGTTGCCGGCACGGCACCCGGGTCGGTCAGAAATGTTTCGTACAGGTCTTCCAGATACGCGGCATTGTGGCCCGCGAGCTGCGAGCTTGCCCAGAAGTCATGCAGACCTTTTTGTTTTGTAAAATCATCCATAAATCACTGTTCCAGTTGACCCGGGATACGGGGCGCCCTGGCTTCCCTGCAAAAACAGGCAAAAGTCACGCCAAGTGCATAAGTTAGAAACGAAACTTCACACAAAGACTTAGACCACGCCCCGAACTCGATCAAGTCCTGTTGGTCAGCGACGATCGCGGCCAACGAGGCGCCTCAAAGTTGACAACCTGCGGCAGATACGCAGTCGATTCGACGAGAATCTGTCATCCAGTTAACCGTTTGTTATACCTACTTGCATGGCGACTGCACATTTCCGGTTCTACGAAGAACTCAATGACTTCCTGCCGCCGGCCCGGCGCAAGGTCGAGTTTAGCGTGCATTTCAGCCGCTGCCCATCGGTGAAGGATATGATTGAGTCACTGGGCGTCCCGCATCCGGAAATCGAACTCATCCTGGTCAACGGTCAGTCAGTGGATTTTTCCTATCAGCTCAGGGATACCGATCGCGTCAGCATATATCCGGTATTCGAATCCCTGGATATTACACCGCTGATTCGCCTGCGCGAATGGCCTCTGCGCAATCCACGTTTTGTCGTGGACTGCAATCTCGGGCGCCTGGCCCGTTACCTGCGACTGCTCGGATTCGACTGCGTGTATCGCAATGATTTCCAGGATGCCGATGTGGCTCGCATTGCCGATCAGCAACAGCGTATCGTCCTGACCCGCGATCGCCGGCTGTTGCAGAGAAAGATCATCACCCATGGGCTGTTTATTCGAGAAGTCCTACCACGTCGTCAGGTGCCTGAAGTATTAACACGCATGGATTTGCGTCGACTGGTTTCACCATTCAGCCGTTGCACTCACTGCAACGCTCTCCTGGAGCCGGTGGACAAAGTAGACATAGAACACCGCCTGGAGCCTAAGACCCGGCGCTATTTTTCGGAATTTCTGCAGTGCCCCGACTGCCGCAGAATCTACTGGAAAGGCAGTCATCATGGCAGGGCGCAACACCTGATCGACGAACTGCAATCGGCGGAGTGGGCGTTTCCGGAGTAAGCCGCGGCGATTCAGCCGCCGTACAGGCCCAGTGGGTCATCGGGATTCACATCATCCATGAACAGAATGCGCCGATCGTTGTGCGCAACCTGGTACACCAGCCCCATCCAGTTACCGACCACAGCCTCGGCAGTATCGTGCCATGTATTATCCAACCGGTTGATAAGAAACGACTCCGGAAACTCCGGGATCTCGGCGCCGCTTGCCAGCGCTGCATCCAGGTACAGGCGATATTCATTCAGGATTGCCTGCCCGGAAGTGTCTATATAGTGGTCCGGAAATGGCGGATAGGTGGTTCGCTTTTTCCGCGCATACAGCATGACTTCCCGCTTGTATTCCTTTAACAGCGAAATGGTGTCGTACTCGGGGTGCCCCTGAGAAAACACCATGCGCAGACCGTCGGCACTGGTAGCCAGATGCACACCAACCTGCGGGCTTTCCACCAGCACATGCAGGCCCGCCGCATCGAACTGTTCGCGGGTCACCTTGTTCCAGCGCGAATGTGGCACATCGAAGCGTGTATTGACGTCATTTACCAACGGATGGGTCTTATCCACCACCCGATGTGGATACACGCCCCAGGTCTTTTGCTGCTGCGGGATCCGTTTTTGGCCATAGCGAAACTCCAGCACGGCATGCGTCGCTAGGCAGGAGCACAGCGTCGAAGGCACCTTTTCGTAAGCCCAGCCGATGACGCTTTTCAACGGCTCCCAGAACGGCTGATCAGCCAGCTCCGGCCCGGCAACGTTTGCTCCGGTGACGATCAGGGCATCGAGACCGTCCCGCTGGACGTCTTCAACCGGCTCGTAATAGCGATCGATGTAATCCTGCGCCTCAGCACCGCGACTCAGTTCCGGGAGCGTGAACGGGTGAACATAGAACTGGGCAATCGGATTACTCTCCCCGACCAGTCGGAAAAACTGCCGTTCAGTCGCTGCCAGTGCCGCATCCGGCATCATGTTGAGCAAACCCACGTGCAGTTCGCGGATATCCTGCTTTGCGGCGCGTTCGGCCGACAGCATCTTGATACCTTCTTCGCGAAGGCGACCGAAGGTCGGCAAGTCGTTGTGCGCTACTATTGGCACTGCGTCGCTCCTGTCAGCTGGTCCGTAGAATGACTTTCTCGAGCAAGTCGAGAAAATCGGTTTCGTCGCGGATTCCCGTCACCTCCTGCGAAGTCACGGTATAGCCATGCGGTCCGGCAATAGCTTCATAGCGCGGAACGCGGGAGTGGAACAGGCGCGGAAAAACCCAGCGCGTAAACTCGTCCGGATCCAGCTCTGCAGCGTAGTGCAGGTCCTGTTCGCGCAGATAGATATCGAGTTGCTCGCGCAGGAATGCCTGCCGGTAGTACAGCGGTTTGGGATCACTCTGGGCACGCTCGATAAGTTTCTGTTCCTCATCCTCGTCAGTAACTTTGATGTACAGAATCAACGTATGCTTCGCCAGCAGGTCGATCACGTTGGGCTCATCGAGTTCGCACAAACTGCCACCCACATCGTTTACGAAATGATCGTAGCCGTAGATTTCCTGTGCCTTGCGAATGAATTCCGGAACGTCATTCATCGCGGCGATTTCGGCTTTCCGGTATTGCGACTGGCGGCGGGTGAATTCATCGAGAGGAACGCCGCCCCTCGCCGGGTCACCAAGCTTGCCGACGAAGCTGAGGACCGGCCCCAGGTCATTCACCTTTATATTGTTTCGGATGTAGATCCAGTCCCGCCGCAACAGATCGCGCAAAAATGGCACCTGCATGGCCTGTTGCTTGATGAGGTCGAGTATCGGCTCATCCAGATAACGGGTACCGATACGATAATCGCCGGAATAGTGAAACCAGTGATGTCCGCACAGCAGGCTCGACAGATAGGTCTTGCCGACCCCCGACATACCCAGCAGCGTCACTTTCTTGTGCTTCCAGGCGCGGAACTCATCGATAGTGAATTTCACAGCGGGTTCTCCAGACTATGCTAAAGTTTTTGATTATGATGTATTTAGTCAGGATCTTAAATAGCGTGATCAAGAGCATGCAGCCGCGACGAATGCTCAACCAGGGACATGACAAACCGGCAGCGGGCCTAAATTCCGTTACCGCCGGGTCTCGTGTATGATGCTCCACTTCATTTTTTACACATGCCGATTCTCACAGCATGCCAAGGATATCCCATGGAAACTGAACCCCAAAACGTAATTGAGCCCCAAAAGGTCGTTACCCTGAATTACACCCTCAAGGACAGCGACGGTAATGTCCTCGATGAATCAAATGATGGAAACTTCACATACCTGCATGGTGCGAACAACATCATACCGGGACTGGAATCGGCCCTGAACGGAAAGCAGCCCGGCGAGACTGTAGATGTTTCAGTGGCACCGGAGGAAGGCTATGGAGAACGCGATCCAACCAAACTCCAGGCTGTGCCGAGAGATATGTTTCCGGCTGATGCCGAGATTGCCAGCGGTATGCAGTTCCATGCACAGGGACCCAATGGTGAGGTGCTCGTCGTGACTGTCGTCGACGTCACCGGCGATGAAGTCACCGTGGATGGCAATCACCCTCTGGCCGGTGTGGAGCTGAATTTTGCGGTAGAAGTACTTGATGTGCGTGATGCATCGCGGGAAGAACTGGAACATGGCCATGTACATGGTCCCGGCGGACACGAGCACGAGTAAGTTTCTGAGCAGGCCCGGCCCCGGCAGCCGGGCCTGTTACTAGCGCCGGAAGTCAGCAGTCGACCGTTGCGCGATCAATCTCGTTCAATGCTGACGCAAGCAGGATTATTTTATCGGCGCGGCAAAGACGTTTGATCGCTGCTTCCCGTCGGCTTGCGGTGCCTCGATCGTACCCACTCTCCAGATAGACCAGCCGTTTCGGCGCTCTTCCACGAAAGTACCTGGCACCACGCAGCCGTTCGTGCTGCGACCAGCGCCTCGCGATATCGGTAGTAATCCCGGTGTATAGCGTGTCGTCACTACAGAGAATCATGTAGACCTGCCAATGCATCTTCACTGACGGTTACAAGCCTGCGAAGACCAGCGCTGAGCGACAGGCGCGGCATCGGTAGATAGCGCGGTTATTTATGATTCTGTTGTGCCGGATGCTGGTCAGGGAATGTTCTCTGCAGTTACAACGGTAAGGGAATCTCTGCTGCTGGCGGACCGGTATACCAGTCAGATCATAATTCACGGTAGCACACGGAGATGCGCCGAAAACGCGCATCACTCGCTTCCACTCCTCGCCATGGGGGCGCACACGATGAACACCGTATAGCCGATCCACCACATAATGGGCAACTTCATGCGGCACGGTATTATCGAGATTATCCTGGAAATACCTGGCGAACAGGTAAGGATTATATCGAATCCACCTGCCATTCCGGTCGACGCGGTATTGACCCGCGGCGCGGCCTTTGAGATCGAAACTCACCGTCAACGGTTGGTATCGAAAATGGAACAGTTCGCTCGCGCGCTGAAGAAAATCTTCCGTTACGGTCAGTATCCGGGTTTTCTGTAGCGAATCGATCGGCTGCAGAATCATTTGTTTTCCTGCTTCGGCAACTCTCGTAGAAACCGGATTATCACATAATCTGATGTGATCGATTGACTGGAAACCCGTGCAGCCTATTTCCATATAAATAATAGCGCTTTTCGCGCTTCTGCGGCCATTCTGGCTAAAAAAGTGAAGCGGCGTCTCGTCTAGCCGCTAAGCAATGGACAATTCGAGAGTTTCTTAACTAATTCCGCAATGAGAACAGCATTAATAAAATGCGCAGTCACACTACTGGCCCGGCTGGTACTGGGCATGTGTCTGATGCCCGGCTCTGCAAGTGCCCTCTACTTCTTTGCCGACTCGACCGAAGACAGCACAGACGCCAACCCTGGCGACGGCATTTGTGCCGATACCAGCGCAAACTGCACCCTCAGAGCGGCGATTATGGAAGCTAACGCATCTGTGGGCGCCGACACAATCGCTCTGGGACAAGGTACATACCAGCTTTCGATTCCGGGCAATGCGGAACACGCTGCCGCGACCGGCGATCTGGATATTCTCGATACTCTTACGATTAACGGCATCAATGCAGCTTCCACCATTATCGACGCCGGCGGAACCGATCGGGCCTTCGAACTGATCAATGCAGGATCGGTGACTATCTCACGTTTAACCATACAGAACGGAATTGCCGGCCGAAATACACCCGGATATTCTGTGGATTTCGCTGGCGGCGGAATTTTCAATGTGGGCAATACTTCGTCACTGATGCTCAATGGTGCCGTTATTCGAAATAACAGCGCACGCACCGGAGGCGGACTATTCAATATCTTTTCGACTATGACGGTTGCCAACAGCGCGATTCATAGCAACACAGCCACGGCGGGAAACGGAGGCGGCATCAGTGAAGGGATAGGCGGTTATGTCGAGCTCCACAACTCCACCATCAGCGGCAACTCTGCCACCCAGAGTGGCGGCGGAATGGCAACCAGCAACAATACTCCGATCCTCAACAACCTGACCATCACCGACAATACCGCGGACAGTGATCATGATGGAGTTGGAGA
>JAGXGS010000026.1 GCA_024636585.1 Thiogranum sp.
GCCTTCTTCGCTGGAGCCTTCTTCGCTGGAGCCTTCTTCGCTGGAGCCTTCTTCGCTGGAGCCTTCTTCGCTGGAGCCTTCTTCGCTGGTGCCTTCTTCGCTGGAGCCTTCTTCGCTGGTGCCTTCTTCGCTGGAGCCTTCTTCGCTGGAGCCTTCTTCGCTGGAGCCTTCTTCGCTGGAGCCTTCTTCGCTGGAGCCTTCTTCGCTGGTGCCTTTTTGGCCGGAGCCTTCTTGGCCGGAGCCTTCTTGGCCGGTGCCTTCTTCGCTGGTGCCTTCTTCGCTGGTGCTTTTTTAGCCGGTGTTTTTTTGGCAGTGCCAGCCGATCCGGCAACTGCCTTTTCAGCGGCTAATGCGCCCGGCCCCTGCTCATTCAGGGCTGCCTGCGTCACTTCAGGCTCAGCAATCTGCGGCTCGCGCGGTGGCGCGCTTTGCACTTCATTCACCGCCTTCAGGACCGCAGTGAAAACATCCTGGATATCGCCAATGCCCTGCACGGTGCGCAGCCGACTCTGCTCGCGGTAGCGCTCGATCACCGGCGCCGTCTGGAGCTCGAAAACCCGCAGGCGATTGCCAATGGTTTCTTCATTGTCATCGGAACGGCGCTTGAGACGCCCGCCGCATTCATCGCAGCGGTCATCCATTTTCGGGGGCGCGGAGAAAATGTTGTAGCTGGCGCCGCACGACGTGCAAGTGCGACGCCCCAGCAGACGCTGCAGAATGACATCGATGTCCACGTCGATCAGCAGCGCCACATCGATCGGCTTGCGCAGCTCGGCGAGTAACCCATCGAGCTGCTCGGCCTGCGTCGTATTGCGTGGGAAACCATCAAGAATGAAGCCTTTGCCTGTGTCGGGGCGGGTAAGCCGATCGCGGATTACCCCCAGCACGATGTCATCGGAAACCAGTTGCCCGGCGTCCATGACAGCCTTGGCGGCGCGACCCAGAGGCGTTCCCTCGGCGACTGCCTGGCGCAACAGATCGCCGGTAGAGATCTCAGGAATATCGTAATGCTCGGCGAGACGCTGTCCCTGCGTGCCTTTCCCACTACCGGGAGCTCCCAAAAGAATTATCCTCATGAGCCTGCTTTAGCCTCTATTTGATTGTTTTTTATCAAGTTTCCTTCGCACCACGGAAATTTCTGGAAACGCCCGGTAATAAATCTTTTTTCATAGGACATTCAATTTTTTGCATAGGCGAACAGTAGAACAGTGATTAAGCTACCGCCTGCGTTGGGCTCAAGTCAAACAAAGCAACTGAATTGCTTTGCTTTTTGCTCTATGCTTGAGCGCCTTTTCAACCGTCAGGATTCCATTGACCGCAACCATGAGCAAGATTCCTGATTACTCGGACAGCGAGATATGGGTCGTCAAGGCAAACCTTGGCGGGCGTTACGGCACGGCCCGGAAATCCAGCTGGCTGAGCGCTGTCAGTTTTTCTACCGGCGGCGTCAAATGTATGGCACCGGCATCCCCGAATACGATGATCTGGCGGAATGCGTCGTGTCGCTGCTGCAGGTGCAGGCCGACCGTCACGCCGGACAGCAAGACGAACCAGATTAATTAACCAGCACAATCGGAAAAAGCAACCAACAGGAGTATTCTGATGGCGACATCCCCAGAAAAAAAGAACGCCTTTTATGCCCAGTCGGGCGGCGTAACGGCGGTCATCAACGCCAGCGCCTGTGGCGTGATCGAGACGGCGCGCAAGCACAAGGACAAGATCGGCAAGGTCTATGCCGGCCGCAACGGCATCATCGGAGCGCTGACTGAAGATCTGATCGACACCAGCAAGGAGTCGGCCCGGTCAATCGCTGCACTGCGTCACACGCCATCCGGCGCCTTCGGGTCCTGTCGTTACAAACTCAAGAGCCTGGAAGCCAACAAGCGCGAGTATGACCGCCTGATCGAAGTGTTTGCCGCGCATAACATCGGCTATTTCTTTTATAACGGCGGCGGCGATTCCGCAGATACCTGCCTGAAAGTATCGCAGCTGGCGAAATCCACCGGTTATCCGATCCAGGCCATTCACGTGCCGAAGACTGTCGATAACGATCTTCCTATTACCGACAACTGTCCCGGCTTCGGTTCGGTCGCCAAGTACATTGCCATCAGCACCCGTGAAGCGAGCTTTGACGTTGCCTCGATGTGCAAGACTTCAACCAAGATCTTTGTCCTCGAAGTGATGGGCCGGCATGCCGGCTGGATCGCCGCGGCGGGTGGCATGGCTGCCAGCGAAAACTGCGATCTGCCGATCGTCATTCTGTTCCCGGAAGTCAATTTCAACCAGGGTAAATTCCTGGCCAAGGTCAAGGACAAGGTCAACAAATACGGTTACTGCTCGATCGTGGTTTCCGAAGGCGTACATGACCGTTCCGGCAACTTCCTGGCCGACCAGGGGCTGAAAGATGCATTCGGACATGCGCAGCTGGGCGGCGTG
Organism: Thiogranum sp.; assembly: GCA_024636585.1. Classification (GTDB taxonomy): domain Bacteria; phylum Pseudomonadota; class Gammaproteobacteria; order DSM-19610; family DSM-19610; genus Thiogranum. Next base: position 2,437 of record JAGXGS010000026.1, read on the forward strand.
GCACCGGTCATAGCGAATCTGATCCGCAACAAACTGGGCTACAAATATCACTGGGCGGTTGCGGATTACCTGCAGCGCGCTGCACGCCACATCGCTTCGAAGAACGACGTGGAACAGGCCTACGCCATGGGCAAGGCCGCCGTGGAACTGGCATTGGCCGGCAAGAACTCGGTCATGCCCACCATCGTTCGCACGTCCAACAGCCCCTACCGATGGAAAGTCGGCGAAGCCAAGCTGGCGCGCGTTGCAAATGTCGAGAAAATGATGCCCAAGGGTTTCATCACCCCGGATGGATTCGGGATTACCAAAAAATGCCGCGACTACCTGGCGCCGCTCATGCAGGGCGAAGATTATCCGCCTTACGGCAAGGATGGCATGCCGCAATACGTGCAGCTCAAGAACGTCGCGGTCAAACAAAAGCTAAAGACCGCATTTAAGGTTAAGTAGGCATTACTTTTTTTTGGGTACATTAGTATCTAATAATATTGATGCAGATCAAGTCATGACACGCACAAAAGCCCGAGAATTACTCGGCGTTCAGGTCGGTCCGGGTAGCGGCTATAACCGCAACGCCGCCCGCCTGATACTCGCCGAGGTTGAGCGGGAGCACGGTTCGAATGCAGTGGATCAACTGATACGTGACTTTGATCTGTAGAATCACTTTGGTTTTCGGCCAGGCCAGAAATTTAATCGGGCCTGGCCGAAAACCGGAGTCCTAATAACCACTCGAGAATAACTCGAATCGGAGGCTGTTATGTCTGCTGGGCTAATTTTCGCTCTGTTGTGCGCTGGTATCGCTCTGGCGTATGGCGCCATATCTGTAAAATGGATTTTGAGCAAACCCACCGGAACTGATCGTATGGTGGAAATTTCCAACGCCATACAGGAAGGTGCCAACGCGTATCTCAACCGGCAGTACACCACTATCGGCCTGGTCGGCGTGGTGCTGCTGATACTGGTCGGAATCTTCATTGGTTGGGCAACAGCCATCGGTTTTGCCATCGGCGCAATATTCTCGGCACTGGCCGGTTATATCGGGATGAATATCTCGGTACGTGCCAATGTGCGCACCGCACAAGCCGCCAATGACGGCCTGAATGCCGCCATGCAGGTCGCATTCCGCGGCGGTGCCATCACCGGCATGCTGGTGGTGGGGCTTGGTCTTCTGGGCGTCGCAGGCTACTACGCAATTCTGGTGCAGATGGGTGTCGATGATCCGATTCACCCGCTGGTCGGCCTGGCCTTCGGTGGTTCATTGATCTCGATCTTTGCACGACTTGGCGGCGGCATCTTCACCAAGGGCGCGGATGTCGGTGCAGACATCGTCGGCAAGGTGGAAGCCGGCATTCCCGAGGACGATCCACGCAACCCCGCAGTTATCGCCGACAATGTCGGTGACAACGTTGGCGACTGCGCCGGCATGGCAGCCGATCTGTTCGAAACCTACGCAGTGACAGTGATTGCAACCATGCTGCTTGGCGGTCTGCTGCTGGAGAACGCCGGCGCTTCCGCGGCGGTTTATCCGCTGGTACTGGGTGGCGTATCCATCATCGCCTCGATCATCGGCACCTACTTCGTCAAGGCCCGCGAGGGCGGCAAGATCATGAACGCCCTGTATCGCGGGCTCATGGTCGCCGGCGGACTGGCGGCCATTGCCTTCTATCCAGTCACCGCCTGGATGATGGGCGACAGCATCAGCGTCGCGGGAGAAACCATCCCCAGCCTCAACCTGTACCTGACTGCACTGATTGGTCTGGCGCTGACCGCGGCCATGGTGGTGATCACCGAGTACTACACCGCCACCGAATACGCGCCGGTACGCCATATCGCTTCAGCCTCCACCACCGGTGACGGCACCAACGTGATCGCCGGCCTGGGTGTGTCGATGAAATCGACAGCCGCCCCGGTGCTCGCGGTCTGCGCCTCTATCTGGGGTTCCTATGAACTGGCCGGACTGTACGGCATCGCCATTGCCGCGACCTCGATGCTGTCCATGACCGGCATCATCGTGGCTCTGGATGCTTACGGTCCGATCACCGACAACGCCGGCGGCATTGCCGAAATGGCTGATCTCGACGACAAGATCCGCAGCATCACTGATCCGCTCGATGCGGTCGGCAATACCACCAAGGCAGTCACCAAGGGCTATGCTATCGGTTCTGCCGGTCTGGCAGCCCTGGTGCTGTTTGCCGACTACACCCACGGCCTCGAAGCCCAGGGTTTGCACCTCGAGTTCTCGCTGTCCGATCCGCTGGTCATCATCGGGTTGTTCATTGGCGGCCTGATACCTTATCTGTTCGGCGCCATGGCGATGGAAGCCGTCGGGCGTGCCGCCGGTGGCATCGTCAATGAAGTCCGGCGTCAGTTCAAGGAAATGCCCGGTATCATGAACCATACCCAGAAGCCGGACTATTCCAGGGCCGTGGATATGCTCACCAAATCGGCCATCAAGGAAATGATCGTGCCTTCACTGCTGCCGGTACTGGTGCCGGTCGTCGTAGGTCTGACATTGGGTCCGGTAGCCCTGGGCGGCGTATTGCTCGGCACCATCGTCACCGGCCTGTTCGTCGCGATCTCCATGACTACCGGTGGTGGCGCCTGGGATAATGCCAAGAAGTACATCGAAGACGGCAACCACGGCGGCAAGGGTTCCGACGCTCACAAGGCGGCGGTCACTGGCGACACGGTTGGCGATCCCTACAAGGACACCGCCGGACCTGCCATTAACCCGTTGATCAAGATCATCAATATCGTGGCGCTGCTGATCGTGCCACTGCTCGCCTAAGTCATTCTGCCAGTCGGGCGGCGGACCAGGGAAATCCGGCCGCCGCCCACGCCGGTGCGTCGCCCGGCGTTCTATGGTAAATTAGTCTCTGCTAATGTTGTGCCGGTCTCTGGGCCGGCCTTTTTTTATTTATTGCCCCTGGAGTACCATCATGAATCTCGATCGCGTCAGTCCCGGCGAGGATGTCCCGAATGACGTCAATGTCATTATCGAGATTCCCTCGCATGCCGACCCGGTGAAGTACGAAGTCGACAAGCAGACCGGTGCCATGTTTGTGGATCGTTTCATGACCACGGCCATGCACTACCCCTGCAATTACGGCTATGTGCCACACACCTTGTCTGATGATGGCGACCCGGTGGATGTGCTGGTGCTGACCCCGGTTCCGCTGATCAGTGGCTCGGTAGTGCGCTGCCGCCCGGTCGGGGTGCTGAAAATGACTGATGAATCCGGTGACGATGCGAAAGTGCTGGCGGTACCGATCGACAAGCTGTGCAAGGTCTACCGCCATGTGCAGGATTTTCGCGACGTCTCACCCGTGACTCTGGACCAGATCGCCCATTTCTTTGAACACTATAAAGATCTGGACGAAGGCAAATGGGTTCGCGTGGAAGGCTGGGCCGGGGTTGATGAAGCCAAAGCGGAGATTCTAAACAGCATCGAAATGTACAGGAACGCACCCGAGAAACCGAACTTCTGAGTCAGCCATGAAAATCTGTATCGTATCCGACAGTCATGATAACCGGGCATTGCTTGAAGCCGCGGTACGCTCAGCCAAAGCGCGCGGTGCCGAGGCGGTGATTCACTGCGGGGACGTGGTGGCGCCGAGTACCCTGAGCGTGCTTAAACCGCTGGGGCTACCGGTACATGTCATTCATGGCAACAACAGTGGCGATCTCTACATGATGTCGCGCATTGCCCAGAAAGCTGACAGTGTGGTGACCTTCTACGGCCAGGATGCCGGCATCATGCTCGGAGGCCGCCGGATTTTCGTAGTCCATTATCCGCACTACGCGCGCGCCATGGCCACGACCGGCGACTGGGATCTGGTATGTTGCGGACATGACCATGCAGTAAAGCTTGAAACGGTACGGAATATCCTCGGTAGCGACTGTCTCCTGGTGAATCCCGGCACTGTGGGCGGTGTGGCGGCGCCGGCCACCTATGTCATGGGAGATCTGGCCAGCATGAAATTCACTATTTATGACGTCGAGACAGACATCGAAAGCGATTGCGCGGCTGTCTCCTGACCGCCTCCGCCAGGCTAACCCGGGGTATTATGTTCGACCCAGCGCGCGCCATCTTCGCGCTGTTCTTTCTTCCACAGCGGGGCTTTCGATTTCAGCTCCTCCATCAGGAAACGGCTGGCTTCGAAAGCGGCCTTGCGATGCGCCGACCACACCGCAACCAGTACAATCGGTTCTCCCGGATGCAGTTCTCCGACCCGATGCACAATCAGACTGTCGAGCAGATTCCAGCGCTCGGTTGCCGCGACAGAAATTTTTTCCAGCCAGGCTTCCGTCATGCCCGGGTAGTGTTCGAGAAACAGGCTTTGTACGTTTTGATCTTCATTGAAATCCCGCATCGTGCCGACGAACACCGCGGTCGCCCCGTAGGCGCCTTCCGGTGGCGCACCGGCGCGCTGGTAATCCGACAGCAGCGCCCAGGGATCGAAACCGGCATCGAGAATTCTGACGGTCATCCGGCGCCTCCGGTCACAGGCGGGAAAAAAGCGATCTCATCGCCGTCACAGGGGATGCTGGACAGGTCCACGTATTCCATGTTGCGGGCAGCCAGCACGTTGTCCGGCAGGGGCTCTTCCGGGACAACCAGGGACCAGAGCTGGCGGATGCTGGTGTCGTCAGGCACTGACACTTCGCGCTCGGCGACCCCCAGACGTTCCCGTAAACCGGCAAAAAACCGCACTTCAATGCGCATAGAAAATAAGGCCTTACGTTGCGTCGCCGCACCCGCCGTCCTATAGTCAATATCTGCCACAGGGGCAGTGCCGGGAAGGCTATGCGGGACTATGTACTGTGCCTCCCAGTGTATCACGGGCATTCTGAAATCAGCCGCACATGGAATCAGGTATGAGCGAACTCACCCACTTCAATGCAGCCGGCCAGTCGCATATGGTCGACGTCGGAGACAAACACAGCACCGCACGGCGAGCTGTTGCCGAAGGACGGATTCGCATGCTGCCGGCGACCCTGGAAACCGTGCGCCGCGGCGACCACCGCAAGGGTGATGTGCTGGGCGTGGCGCGTATCGCTGGAATAATGGCTGCCAAGCGAACGTCAGACCTCGTACCGCTCTGCCACCCGCTGGCGTTGACCCGGGTGGAAATAGAACTGGAGCTGGAAACGGACCCCGCCGCAGTATATTGCCGGGCCACAGTCGAAACCCGCGGCCCGACCGGCGTGGAAATGGAGGCCCTGACGGCGGTGCAAATCAGCCTGCTTACCGTCTATGACATGTGCAAAGCCGTCGATCGCGGCATGACCATCGATGGCGTACAGCTGCTGGAGAAAGCCGGCGGCAAATCCGGCCACTGGCGGCGCGAAGCAGATCGGTCATAAAACGGCACAATGCTTGCGTGCTTAACGCCGGCGCGCCGGGAACAGCTTGCCCCGCGAGGATCAGGGGAAAGACCAGCACCACCAGATTGCGCAACACCGCCCGCGCCAACCGGCGCCAGGGCAGATTGGCGCAGGCAATCAGCACCAAAAAGGATGATCGTGGTATGAGCATACCCTTACGACTGCTTATCGTCGAAGATAACGAGGACGATGCCCAGTTGCTTCTGATGCGCTTGCGGCGCGCAGAGTACGAACCGGACTATTTGAGGGTCGACAATGAAGCCGACCTGCGCCGGGTGTTGCCCGAGCGGGCCTGGCAGATCGTTATTTCCGATTACGCGATGCCTGGCTTCAGCGGACTGGAAGCATTGCGCATTATCCGCGAGTTCGATCCGGACGTTCCTTTCATTCTGGTGTCGGGGACCGTGGGTGAGGAAATCGCCGTAGACGCCATGCGCACCGGCGCCAACGATTACATCATGAAGGACAACCTGGCGCGCCTGATACCGACCATACAGCGTGAACTGCGCGAGGCACTCGAACACGCCGAACGCCGTCGCGCCGAAGAGGCGCTGTACCAGGAACGCGAGCGGGCGCTCGTTACCCTGCACTCGATTGGCGACGGCGTCATCACCACCGACGCTTCCGGACGCGTCGATTACATGAACCCGGTTGCAGAGAATGTCACCGGCTGGACCTATGGCGAGTCGCAAGGTTACCCGCTGACCGAAGTCCTGCCCCTGATCGATGAAAACACCCGCACCCCGATCGAGAGCCCGGCTGAAATCTGCCTGCGCACCGGCCGGGTAGTCAGCCTCACGGACCAGTGCCTGCTGGTCAACCGGAACGGCCAGGAGTTTCATATAGAGGATTCGGCCGCACCGATCTTCGATCGTGATAACGCTATTATTGGTTCAGTACTGGTATTCCACGACGTGACGCGCGAACGACGCATGGCCCGTCAGATGACCTGGCAGGCAACTCACGACAGCCTGACCGGTCTTGCCAACCGCAACGAATTCTCCGAGCGCCTGGCCAGCATGCTTGCAAGCATGGCGGGCAGCGAACAGCGCGAACACGCCCTGCTGTATCTGGATCTGGATCAGTTCAAGGTAGTGAATGACACCTGCGGACATGCCGCCGGCGATGAGTTGCTCAAGCAACTGAGCCGCATGCTGCGCCGTAACATACCGCCGAATTGTTCACTGGCACGTCTGGGTGGCGATGAATTCGGCATCCTGGTCGAGAACACCGATCTTACCCAGGCACGGGAAATCGCCCAGCAACTGATCCGGGCGATCGGCGAATTCACCTTCCAGTGGGAAGACCGGCGCTTCGATGTCGGCGTCAGCATCGGCATGGTACCCATTCAACGCGAAACCCAGAGCGCTTCTTTCGTACTGAGTGCGGCCGACGTAGCCTGTTATGTGGCCAAGGAAGGGGGCCGCAATCGCGTCCACGTATACGAGGAATCCGACATCAATCTGGGCCAGCGGCACAGCGAGATGCACTGGGTGTCGCGCATCAAGGAGGCACTGGAGGAAGATCGGTTCGTGCTTTACCGGCAGGAGATCACGGCACTGCAATCCGGCGAGGACACGCCGCACTATGAATTGCTGATCCGCATGCGCGGAAAAGACGGCAATATCATTCCGCCCGGCGTCTTCATTCCGGCAGCCGAACGTTACAACCTGATGAATACAGTGGATCGCTGGATCATCAATGCCGCTTTTCGACAACTGTCCACATTGAAGGGCCAGGACGACCGAGCGATTTACTCGATCAATCTGTCCGGCAATTCGATCAACGATGATGAGTTCCCTGAGTACATCCGCCAGAAAATCCGTCAGTACCAGATGCGGCCAGGCAATCTGTGCTTCGAAGTCACTGAAACCGCTGCTGTCTTCAATCTCGAACGAGCCAGCCGCATGATTCACGCGCTGAGAAAAATCGGCTGTCGCTTCTCACTGGACGATTTCGGCAGCGGCCTGAGCTCATTCGGCTATCTGAAGAATCTGCCGGTCGACTTCCTCAAGATCGATGGCAGCTTTGTCCGCGACATGGACACCGATCCCATGAACCGCGCAATCGTCGAAGCCATCAACCAGGTCGGCCACACCCTGAGCATACGCACCATCGCCGAGTTCGTGGAAAATCAGGCGATCGCCGATCGTCTGAAGGAGATGGGGGTGGATTTCGCCCAGGGCTATCACTTCAGCATGCCGGAGCCGCTGTCCGGCAGCGAAAATGTGGTGCCGCTGCACAAAAAGGCCCGATAGCGGCAAAACCGTCAAAATTTCGTTATACTCGTGCCATGCAATGGCTAAATCTTGTTCCCGAAGATGCCGGCGTCCAACGCCTCAAGGCGGATAATCGCCAGCCGGTGGTGACGCGCAGCGTCGACACGGTAGCGCCTTATCCCGCGACTCACGAAAGCCGGCTGGCCGCGAATCGGCTGCCCGAGCGTGACCTGACCCGTGACCGACGCGGGCGTAACGGCGACCGGCGCCAGGGCGAACGCCGCCAAAAGCAGGTTCCGGTGTTGCTGGATACCCGCTGCGACAATCGGCGGGGCCTCGGAAACCGGCGTCAGGATGCCACGTCTGCAGATGCCGCGACACTGGCCAGCGCCCGAATCAATGTGTATGCCTGATAATCGCGGCGGGCGCGCCGATGGATGAGTCTCCTGCTTCCCCCTGTATCCGCAACTGCTGTCTGGACCAGAACGACATCTGCCTCGGTTGTTTCCGCAGCGTCGATGAAATCTGCGCCTGGAGCACCTGTGACGCTGCCGGCAAACACCGGATCCTGGATAGCGCCGCCAACCGCAAACAGCAACGCAATAAAACCTGACCCGGAAACTCATGACCAGCGCATCCCTGAACCAGCAATTGCTTGACTACATCCAGCGCTCGCCCACGCCCTTCCATGCCACCCGCGGATTGTCGGAGCGCCTGCTGGAAGCGGGCTTCATACAGCTCCATGAGTCCGATCGCTGGCAGCTGGAAGCCAATGGCCGGTATCTGATTACCCGCAACGATTCATCGCTGATCGCCTTCACCCTGGGCACCACTGACCTGTCCGAAACCGGACTGCGCATGGTCGGAGCGCATACCGACAGTCCCTGTCTGCGCATCAAACCGGAACCCCAGATGCTGGTACAGGGCTACTATCAGCTCGGGGTCGAAGTCTATGGCGGCGCACTGCTGAACCCCTGGTTCGACCGTGACCTGTCGATTGCCGGACGCATCAGTTATCGCGATGGCAGTGGCCAGCTGGGTAACGCGCTGATCGACTTCGAACAATCGGTGGCAACCATCCCGAGCCTTGCCATACACCTGGATCGCGAAGCCAATGAAGCGCGCAAAATCGACAAGCAGCTGCACCTGCCGCCGATCCTGATGCGCGCTGGCGGCGATACTGCTGAGCCATTCCGCGATACTCTGCTGGCCCAGGCGCAGCGCCAGCATCCGCAACTCGATATCGATGCGGTGCTGGATTTCGAGTTATCACTGTATGACACGCAGCCACCGGCCCTGACCGGGTTGAACCGGGAATTCATTTCCGCTGCCCGACTGGACAACCTGCTCAGCTGTTTCATCGGTCTGCGGGCATTGCTCGACAGCGATCCTGCGCAACCCCGGCTGTTGATCTGCACCGATCACGAAGAGGTTGGCAGCACTTCCCGCTGCGGCGCTGACGGGCCATTCCTTCTGTCCACATTGCAACGCCTGTGTCCGGAACCGGAAGCACTGGCACGCTGCATCGACCGGTCCTGGCTGATCTCCGCCGATAATGCCCATGGTGTGCATCCGAATTACGCGGATCGACATGACGCCAACCACGGCCCGCTGCTCAATCAGGGCCCGGTCGTGAAGATCAATGCGAACCAGCGCTATGCCAGCACCAGCGAAGGCGCCGCACTGTTCCGTCACCTGTGCGAACGGGAAAAAATCCCGATGCAATCATTCGTGGTTCGCAGCGATCTTGGCTGTGGCAGCACTGTCGGACCGATTACCTCCGCCAATATCGGCGTGCGCACCCTGGATGTCGGCGTTCCGACTTTCGCCATGCATTCGATACGCGAGTTCGGGGGTGCCGAAGATACCGGACACCTGTACCAGGCACTGAAGGCCTTTTTCAATCGGGTTTGAGTAACGGGAGCGCTTGCGGCGGGTACAGCTTTACCGGCCCATTGCGCGGCACTAGAATCAGACAGATCGCTCGCGAGCAATCGCCGCAAGGATAATGATGCCAGACCAGAAGCGCGCGTTGGTTGTTGATGATTCCAGATCGGCCCGGCTGGTGTTGCGGCGGATGCTGGAAAAGCACGACATTGTCGTCGATACGGTGGAGTCTGCCGCCAGCGCTCTGGATTTCCTGAACGACAACCGCCCTGATGTCATTTTTCTCGACCACATGATGCCTGGCATGGACGGGTTCGAAGCCATCCGGGCGATCAAGAACAATCCGGACACCGCAACTATCCCGGTCATGATGTACACCTCCAAAGGCGGCGACCTGTATCTGGGGCAGGCGCGCGCCCTGGGCGCTGTCGGAGTCCTGCCAAAGACCGTGGCGCCGGTCGAACTGTTCGAGTCACTGCAGCGGCTGGGCCTGATTCAGGAACGCCGCAGCGCCGACCGTTCGAGCGGCGAAAACGGCGCATCGGAACGCGCCGAAGATGTACAGAAACGGCCCGCCGATGCCGCGCCCCGGATGGATCCCGGCATACCGGCGGCACCTGCCGCAGCGCCTGCCGGCAATCTCCCGGAGGATCGGGTTCGCAAACTCCTGGACGAACAGCGGGTGGAAATCCGCAAGGATATGCTGCTCACCATCGAAACCGTAACCCGGCAGACCGGTAGCCGGTATGCGCGTGAACTGGACGAGAAACTCGAAAGCCTGCAACAGCGCACAGCGCCTCGCGCGGCAGAATCAAAGCTGCCGTTACTGGTTCTCGCGGCGTTACTGCTGATATCCATAACCTGGAATATGCTGCCGCACGAACAGCCGGAGGAACCGGTGCGGATCGCCGCGCCGGTCGACACTGCCCAGGTGGCTAAGTCAGACAGCAGTGAGATGCTGGCGGAACTGCAGAGCCGGCTCGATGCGACACTCGGGCAGATGAACAGCCTCCTGCATACCACCGACTGGGCTCTCAACCAGTCACTGGATTATCCCTATGACGAGATCGCGCTGGACGCCGGACGCATCGAACTGATCGAACAGTTACTGACCCGGCTGCGCGACAGTGGCTACAACGGCAGGATCATTCTGGAAACCCACGTCGGCGAGTTCTGTCTGCTGGGCAGCCAGGAACAGGGCTTTAGTCTACCGCCACCGGATCTGCCGCTGGATGACTGCGAGTTCATCGGCAATCCTGTGCAGGCCGCAGATACTCCAGCCGCCCACCAGTCGCTGGCTTTCGCGAATTTCCTGGCCAGCACGCCGCTGCTGGAGAACAGTCCTTATATTCTGGAGATTGTTGCTGGCTCGCGCGAAGCGCCATTGCACAGCTATCCACCCAGGGCAGCGCCCGCCACCGCCCATGAATGGAATCGGATAGCGGAACGCAACAACCGCCTGATCATCCAGCTGGTCGACCGGTAGCTCAGGCCTTGCGGTAGATTTCCGCTCCGCTACTGACGAACTCCACCGATTTCTCCTGCATGCCCTTGTCGAGCGCTTCATCCGCCGACATGCCATGCTTTTTCGCGTAATCGCGCACGTCCTGGGTAATCTTCATAGAACAGAAATGCGGCCCGCACATGGAGCAGAAGTGCGCCACCTTGGCCGAGTCCTTGGGCAGTGTTTCGTCGTGGTACTCACGGGCCCGTTCCGGATCGAGGCCAAGATTGAACTGGTCTTCCCAGCGGAATTCGAACCGTGCCTTGGACATGGCGTTATCGCGCACCTGCGCGCCCGGATGCCCTTTCGCCAGGTCCGCTGCATGCGCGGCGATCTTGTAGGCGATGATGCCTTCGCGCACGTCCTGCTTGTTGGGCAGTCCGAGGTGCTCCTTGGGCGTGACGTAACACAGCATCGCGGTGCCGTACCAGCCGATCTGCGCCGCACCGATGGCGGAAGTGATGTGGTCGTAGGCCGGCGCAATATCCGTGGTCAGTGGTCCGAGAGTATAGAAAGGCGCCTCGAAACAGTCCTGCAGCTCCTTGTCCATGTTCTCCTTGATCAACTGCATCGGAACATGACCCGGGCCCTCGATCATCACCTGCACGTCATGTTCCCAGGCAATTTTCGTCAGCTCGCCCAGAGTCTCGAGTTCGCCGAACTGGGCGGCATCGTTGGCATCGGCGAGCGAGCCGGGACGCAGACCATCCCCGAGTGAGAAGGACACGTCATAGGCCTTCATGATTTCGCAGATATCTTCGAAATGCGTGTAGAGGAAATTTTCCTGGTGGTGCGCAAGACACCACTTGGCGAGGATCGAACCGCCTCGCGACACAATACCGGTCACGCGGTCGGCAGTCAGCGGCACGTACTTCAGGCGCACGCCGGCATGGATGGTGAAGTAATCCACCCCCTGCTCGGCCTGTTCGATGAGCGTATCGCGGAACAACTCCCAGGTCAGGTTCTCGGCCTTGCCGTCAACTTTTTCCAGCGCCTGGTAAATCGGCACGGTGCCCACCGGCACCGGCGAATTGCGCAAAATCCATTCGCGGGTTTCATGAATATTCTTGCCGGTGGACAGGTCCATGACCGTATCGCCGCCCCATCGGGTCGACCAGACCATTTTCTCGACTTCCTCGGCAATCGAGGAGCTGACTGCCGAGTTACCGATATTGGTGTTGATTTTCACCAGGAAGTTGCGGCCGATGATCATCGGTTCAAGTTCGGGATGATTGATATTGGCCGGAATGATGGCGCGGCCACGGGCGATTTCGTCACGCACGAATTCCGGCGTCACGCGCGCGGGAATGCTGGCACCGAAACTGTGACCGCGGTGCTGGCGCAGCAGTGAACTGCCTTCCAGCGCTTCCAGGCGCAGGTTCTCGCGAATCGCGACGTATTCCATTTCCGGGGTAATGATGCCTTTGCGTGCGTAATGCATCTGCGTGACATTGGCTCCGGCGCGCGCGCATCGCGGCTTGCGGATATGCTCGAAACGCAACTGCGCGAGTTTGGCATCGTCGGCGCGTGTACGCCCGAATTCGGAGCTGGGACCGTCCAGCTCCTCGGTGTCGCCACGTTCGCGAATCCAGCTGCCGCGCACTTCGGGCAGACCGGCGAGCAGATCGATTTTGACGTCAGGATCCGTATAGGGACCGGACGTGTCATAGACGGTGATCGGCGGGTTGGGCTCGGCACCAAAACTGGCAGCCGTCTCCTCCTGGTCGATGACGCGCATCCCGACCCGCAGGTCCGGGCGCGAACCGGTCGCATAGATTTTGCGTGAGCCGCTGAATGGCTGCGTCACTTCGGCGGAAAGTTCACTGGTCTTGCGGACGAATTCTTCGGGGATGGCGCTCATGGTCCTTTCCCTCTCTACAAGGTGTTGCGGTTGGATCGTACGCGGGAAAGACTGAGTGGGGATTCAGCTTCCCTGCGCTGGTATTAACCGGATCAGGTTCAAAGGGTTTTCTCTCAGCCCCCGCAGATGAATCAGGAGCACCCCTAGCTTCGAGCCTTACAAATTAGCTAAAGGTCTGGAGTATTGCAAGCACGCCGGGCTGCCAGTACCCTTCGTATCAGTCGGGGAGAGCGAATACCATAATGAACCCAATGAATATTGAAGAAGCGCGTTTCAACATGATCGAGCAGCAAATTCGTCCCTGGGACGTGCTCGATGACAAGGTCCTCAACGTTATATCGAGCACGCCGCGCGAGGACTTCGTTCCAGAGGCCTATCGCGCGCTGGCGTTCTCTGACATCAGCATTCCGCTCGCCCACGGACAGGTCATGATGCCGCCGAGACTGGAAGGTCGATTGCTGCAAACCCTGTCACTAAAGCCTGACGACCGCATTCTCGAAATTGGTACCGGTAGCGGCTACCTCACCGCCTGCCTGTCCAGGCTGGGCGGCAGCGTGGTCAGCATCGATCTTTACGATGATTTCATTCAGCAGGCTGAGGCCAGGCTGGAACAGCACGACATTCACAATGTCAGGCTCGTCCAGGGCGATGCTGCCAGTGGCTGGGATGCCGACAGCGGCTTCGATGCCATAGCGGTGACCGGCTCGCTACCAGTGCTGCACCGGGGCTTTCATACTCTGCTCAATCCCGGCGGCCGCCTGTTTGTGATCGTCGGCAGGCCACCGATCATGCAGGCACTGCTGATCACGCGCACCGGCGATCAGGAGTGGTCGGAAGAAAGTCTGTTCGAAGTTTCGGTTCCACCGCTTGAGAATGCGCCGGCACCCTCTACCTTCAGGTTCTGAACGGAATGCGCGAACTGTCTGCCACTGACCTGCACGATTACCTGATATCGGCCCCTGACAGACCGTTGTTGCTCGATGTGCGCGAACCCTGGGAGTTCGAGACTGCACATATCGACGGCGCGACGCTGATACCGATGCGCACGATCAATGATCGTGCGGCAGAGCTCGACCCGGCGCAGGAAACTGTCGTCATTTGTCACCACGGCATTCGCAGTCGCATGGTGTGCCGTTTCCTGGAAAATCAAGGCTTTTCCAATCTCATCAATCTCAGCGGAGGCGTAGACGCCTGGGCGCGCGAGGTTGATCCGCAGATGCCCACCTACTGAGTTATGATAATGAAGAAGATTTTACTTGCTGGACTTCTGCTGTGCGCGATGCAAACTCATGCCGCCGACCTCGTTACCATATATCGCGACGCCGCGGCCACCAATCCGCAACTGGCAGCCGCCGCGGCACGTCTGGACGCGGTTCGTGAAGCTCGACCACAGGCGCGTGCCGGTCTGTTGCCCAACATCGACTTGATCGGCACTCTGGACCGCACCCGCCGCAAAAGCGTGAACCCGTCGCAACCCGCCAGCTACAGCACCGACAAGCTGGCCAGCATCAATCTGAACCAGCCGTTGTTCCGCTACGACCGCTGGATTCAGCTGCAGCAGGCCGACAGCCGCATTGCCACTGCCGCCGCCGAATACGAAGCGGCCCAGCAGGAACTGATGCTGCTGGTTGCGGAGCGTTATTTCGGCATACTCGAAGCACAGGCCAATCTGGAGTTCGCCCAGGCGGAGAAAAGCGCCATCGGGCGCCAGCTGGAACAGGCCCAGCAGCGTTTCGAAGTGGGCCTGATCGCCATTACCGATGTCAAGGCCGCCCAGGCGCGCTACGATCTTTCGGTCAGTCAGGAAATCCGTGCCGCGAGCAATGTACAGCAGGCCAGGGACGCGCTGCACCAGGTCACCGGCCGTTTCTATCCCGAAATTGCGCCGCTCCGGGATGATCTTTTCCTCGCGCGACCGCAGCCCGATTCCGCCGACAGCTGGATAGAGGGCGCGCGCGAGCAGAATCTGCGCGTGCTTGCTGCCACTGCCGCTGTCGAAACCGCCCGCCAGGAAATGCTCATACAACGCTCCGGGCACCTGCCAACGCTGGACTTCAATGCCAGCGCCAGCTATCTCGACGCCAACTTCGGCGGCATACAGCCAGTGGAACGCGAGGATGCCGAAATCGGCCTGGAACTGAGGCTGCCCATTTACCAGGGCGGATCGGTGAGTTCGCTGACCCGCGAAGCCCGTTACCGCTTCCAGGAAAGTATCGAGCTGTTACAGGAGCAGGTTCGTGACGCAGAGTTTCAGACCCGTGACGCCTTCCGCGGCATCCTGACCGATATCGCGCAGATCAATGCGCTGGAGGCTTCGCTGCAATCGACCGAGATCGCGGTGGAAGCCGAGCAGGCCGGCTTCGAAGTCGGCACCCGCACCATTGTCGACGTACTCAATGCCCAGCGCGAATACCATTCGGCACGCTTCAACTTTGCCGCTGCGCGTTACCTGTATGTGCTCGACCAGTTGCGGCTCAAGAACGCTGCCGGCATCCTGTCACCAGACGACCTGCACGAAGTGAATGATGCCCTCGGTCCTGAACCGGCTGTCGATGGCTGAGGATACCGGCCTGTGCCGGAGCGGCGATTCGCTGCTGCTGGTTGTCGATATGCAGGAACGCCTGGCGAGCGCAGTACCGGCGGAAGATTTCAATCCAGCGGCCACAAATACCGTCATGCTCCTGCAGGCCGCCGCCGCCCTCGAGGTACCGGTGATACGCACCGAGCAGTACCCTAAAGGTCTTGGCAAAACCGTGGCGGCATTGCAGCCACACCTCTCGGAAGCTGCCATAAAGCTGGATAAAACCGGGTTTTCCTGTTGCAGCGCCGGTGGCTTCATGGAAGCCATCCAGTCGATGCAGCGGCGCCAGGTCATCATCACCGGAATGGAAACGCATATCTGCGTACTGCAGACCGCCTTCGAGCTGCAACAGCGTGGCTACCAGGTGTTTGTCGCTGCGGACGCCTGCTGCGCACGCTCGCCGGAGCGCTCGAGCAACGGCATTCAGCGCTTGCGCCACGCCGGCATCACCGTGACACATTCCGAATCCGTGCTGTTCGAATGGCTGGGTGACGCCACGCACCCGCAGTTTAAAGCGCTGTCACAGCTGCTGAAGTGAGTCACGGTGGATGATATTGGATAAATTAATGCCTGACCCTGCACCTGATTTCAACGATCCGCTGGGTCTCCTGCTGGCTTGTCACCAGCGCATCCTGTCGCGCTGCGAGATGCTGGAAAAACTGCTGCCGCACATCGCCGAACACGGCGTAGATAGCGAAGCCCGCAGCACCATTCGCAACATTTCCCAGTATTTCAGCACCGCTGCGGTACATCATACCCAGGACGAAGAAGTCGACCTGTTCCCGGCGCTGAACCGCCAGTCGCTGAAGCTTGCCGACATCGTCTATCGCCTGCACAAACAGCACGCGGAACTGCAGGCTCTGCAGGACCGGATTCTCGCGGCCCTGAAAAACAGTTCGACGCTGCCGGACAATGCGGATTTTGCCGACGCCGTGGGGCAGTTCTGTGCGCTGTATCGCGAGCACATCAAAAGCGAAGAAAAAGAATTGTTCAGTATTGCCCGGCACATTCTCAGCAGCCAGCAGATCGAAGACCTCGGCGATGCCATGGCACGTCGCCGCCGCGTGCCCCGCTGATGCCTTGACCCGAAGGGTAAGGTACCCGTAATGAACCCCGAAGGGGTTCTACGGGCGCAGTGACGCGGCGGCCTCCCGATACTGTCACCGCCGTATGAGATTGCCGCGCTACGCTCGCAATGACGGCAACCTTGTCCCTACGTCATTGCGCCGCTGACCTGCCAGGCAACCGCTGTCAATCCGACAACTGCGCCGCCAGCAGCGCCAGGGTGCGCTCCACCGCGCCGCGCTGCTGTTCGATGACGCGCTGCCCGGCAGCAACCGCGTACTGCCGTTGTGCAGTATCCGCAAGCAACCCGAGCACAGCATCAGCCAGCCCGTCGCTGTGTTCGACGTCAGTCACTGCGCCCTGTTCTTCCAGCAACCGGTAGACCTCGGCAAAATTATTTCGCTGCGGTCCGCTTATGACCGGCGCCCCGGCCAGCACTGCCTCGATCGGATTATGGCCGCCCCCGCCCGCCAGGCTGCCACCGATGAAAGCCGCGGATGCGATGGCATAGAGATAACGTAATTCGCCGAGCACATCGACGAGAATCACCGAGTCATCAGCCTGGAGCGTCTGCATCCTGCTGTAACATCTGGCCGGCAACCGTTCGGATTCGCATAACCGTTGCAGCGCCGCGCAGCGTTCCGGGTGGCGCGGCGCCAGCAACAACAGAGCGTCCGGCAGGTCCGCCAGAACCCGTCGGTGCGCTGCCAGCACTTTCTGTTCTTCCCCTGGATGCGTACTGGCGGCGATCCAGATGGGCCGCGTTGAACCGAAGCGCTCGCGCAGTGCGACGCGGCGGGCGGTGAAATCCTCCGGCAGTGTCGCATCGAACTTGAAATTGCCGACCACCGCGAGCTGCTGTTGATCGGCACCCAACCGCGCAAAGCCTTCTGCATCGCTTTGAGTCTGCGCAGCGATATGCGTCACGCACTGGAGGGTAGGGCCCACCAGCCCCGGAAATCGCGCATAACCGCGCAGCGAAGCAGCTGACAGGCGCGCGTTGACGATTGCCAGCGGTATCTCCCGGCGCCGCAATGCGAAGAACAGGTTAGGCCAGAGCTCGGTCTCCAGCACAATCGCCAGTACCGGCGACACTCGCGACAGAAACCGTTCGACACTGCCGGGCAGGTCATACGGCAGATAACTGCATGAAACCGTATTGCCGAACAGGCGCTGGATCGTTGCACGGCCGGTCGGCGTGCTGGTGGTCATCCACAGACGCCGGTTCGGCCAGCGCTGTTGCAGCGCCTGGACCAGCGGCGCGGTGGCATAGACTTCCCCGACCGATACCGCATGCAGCCAGATAACATCCCCGCCGCCGCTCGACTGCAGGTAGCCGAAACGCTCGCCAGGATGCCGGAGGTCGGCACGATTGCCGCGCCCGCGCCACCACAGGCGCAGCAGCGCCCAGGGCAACAGCAGATACAGTAATAGTGAATAGAACCGGCGCACGCGTGATCGCTGTGTAGAATCGAGCGGCAAAGTGTACCGCGATCCTCGCGCCAAAGCCTGTGCGGCATTTGCTACAATCGCCGCGTGCAAACCCCTTCCCGCTTCTGGTGGCGATCTTATCTGGCGCCACGATTCTGGCCGACCTGGCTCATGTTCGCATCGTTATGGCTGCTCACGCGCCTGCCGTTCCGCTGGCAAATGCACTGCGGCAACGGGATCGGCATTGTCGCCGGGCGACTGGCACAGCGACGCCGGCATATCGCCGCAGTGAATCTGGCACTGTGCTTTCCGGAGCTCAACGATGCGCAGCGCAAATGCCTGCTCGATGCCCACTTCAGGGCCCTGGGACGTGGCATCGTCGAAACCGCATTGTGCTGGTGGGGACCTGATTCAGCGTTGCGAAAACAGGTAAAGATCACCGGCCTGCAGCATCTGGAGCAGGCGCGTGCGCGCGGCAAGGGCGTGATTCTGCTCAGCGCGCATTTCACCACGCTGGAACTCGGTGGCCGGTTACTGGCCATGCACGCACCCTTTCATGTGCTCTACCGGCCACACCGGAACGCGCTGTTCGAAACCGTCATGCAGCGTGCGCGCGAGCGCCGCTTCGAGAAAGCCATCGCACGTGATGACACCCGCGGCCTGCTCGCCAGCCTCAAGGCCGGCATGCCGGTCTGGTATGCGCCCGATCAGAATCACGGTGGCCCGCAATCGGTCTTCGTGCCGTTCTTCGGAGTGGCGGCCGCCACGCTCACCAGCACCGCTCGCATCGCCAGGCTCAGCGGCGCCGCGGTAGTGCCGTTCTTCCAGACCTACCTGTCTGATCGGGAAGGCTATCTATTGACACTGTGCCCGGCATTGAAGGATTTTCCGAGCGACGATGCAATTCTCGACACTGCGCGCATCAACAGCCTGATCGAGGATGTGGTCCGGGAAATGCCCGAGCAATACCTTTGGGTGCACCGGCGTTTCAAAACCCGGCCGGAAGGTGAAGTCTATCCCTACTGAAGAAACCGGCGCAGACGTTCGGCCAGATCAGCTGTCGGTGAGCCGCGCAGCACCCGGCATTTTTGTTGCCCCAGTGACTCGGGTTGCATAGCCAGCTCTTCGATGCGATGCCGGCACAACCAGCCCTGGTTGCTAAAACGCTGCAACGCCTGATCGAAACACGCCGCGGGCTGCGCACTGCGCGGTGCCAGACTGTGCACCGGGCGTTGCGAACAGATTGCTTCCGTGAGCATAGTCATGCTGTCTTCAGTAACGAACACCTGGTCCGCCGCACCGAGATACTCCTCGATCTGAAAACTGTCCCCGCCCGCATACCAGCTCTGCATGGCGCTGCAGCTGCCCATGCCGTCGCGCAGCATCTGTTCTGCGATCCGTCCAGTGCGGCGCGAACTGGCGATCAGCCAGCGGATGCCGTGACGCTCGCTCAAACTCTTCAGCAGCTCGCGCAGCGCCAGCCAGTCGAGACGGTCATAGCGGTAACCGGCACCGGCACCACCCACCAGCAACGTCCAGTAACGCTGCTGCGGCGATCCCAGACGGGCGCGTAGCGTGGCCCCCGCCGTCGCAACCGACGTGGCATCGATCGGGCTGGGCGGCAATGGCAGCACCAGGTTATTGTCAGCGCCGGCCACGGCTTCCAGCGTCAGCACAGCACTGAACAATGCCGGATCCAGACCGCGCAATGAGCCGGCATAAATATTCGGCACATCCAGATATGCCGCCAGCCAGGCGTTGGCGAATGATGTCTTGCCGCCTGCCGAGACCAGCACATCACAGCGCGGTCCGGGCAACTCATCGATGCGGCAACAGGCTTTCAGGAATCGCAGATTGTCCGGGCGTCGCATGCGATTGAGTCGCCGGCGCAGCAGTGTGCGCACCAGCCCGGCGCGCAACCGCATGTCGATCCAGTCGGTTTCGACCGGCTGCAGCGTCTCCAGGGCGCGCACGATGCCGCGTGACTGGTTGTAATGTCCGGCCTGACCATCGGACAGCACCCAGACACGCAGGCCGGCATCAGCCATGCAGCACCTTCTGATATACCGCCTCGGTCCGGCCCACCATATGCTGCAGACTGCATTCCGCCCGCGTGCGCTGCCAGACCGGCTCGAAGTCACTGCCGATCTGGTCCGGCTGCGCCAGTGCTGCCTGCAGCAGCGCCGTCAGCGCGGGCGCGTCATCTATCTCGAACAACCAGTCTGGCGGCAGCAGATCGACAGCGCCCGGTACCCGCGCGGCGACTACCGGCAATCGCTGAAACAGTGCTTCCACCAGCACATAGGGAAAGCCTTCGCGCCGCGACGGCAACACCAGCAGGTCAGCCGCCTGCATCAGGACATCGATGTCGTCACGCTCACCGAGCAGGGCCACCCGATCGCCCAGCCCGTAGTCCTGAATCAGACCTTGCAATGCATCGCGCTGCGGGCCTTCACCGGCGATCCATAGTTGCGCAGGCATATCGCGCCAGCACTGCAACAACAGATCGAAACCCTTTGCTTCCACCAGACGCCCGACTGCCAGAACCAGCGGCGGGTTTTGCAGCGTTGCCTGCAGCGCCTCGACACGCGCCGGATCCACTGGACCCGGCTCTGCAATGCCGTTCGGAATCACTTCGACACCGGACCGCGGCAGCGACTCGGCCAGCGTACGGCTGACCGCGATGACCGCGTCACATTTTCTGAACATGGACAGTCGTGATTTGTCATTGTGCAGGGTGGCAACAAATGACATGGACAACCAGGGCTTCAACGTTGCCAGCATGGCGGTAGCCTTGTTGGCGTGGCTGTGTACAAGGTCCGGCATGGCGTCGCGCAATGCACGATGGAGTTGCCACAACAGCCGTGGGTTGAAACGACTGCCGCTCATATCCAGCGGCACAAGATGCACCGCCGGCGCGAGCGCTTCGGCATGCATCGGGTGAGCGATCGCTGTTACCTGGTGCCGTTCGCTCAGGGCATTGCACAGGTCGATGAAGTGACGCTCCAGGCCACCATGCTCGGCACCGCCCAGAACCTGGCAGATACTGCGCGCTACCAACCGCGCCGCCCGCCCCGCATGCGCAATTTGAATGCGAACAGACTGTCTCTGCCACTGACCTTGATACGTCGCAGCTCCATGGGCTTGCGCTGCGCCGGCGGATCGATGCCTTCGCGCGTGGTCAGCGCACTTCGATAACCGGCCTGTTGCACCAGTTCGCCCAGTTCGGGTCGGTAGATTCCGAACGGATAGGCGAAGCTGTCGATGGCCACATCGAATCGCTGCTCGAGTTCGCGCTTCGAATCCTGCAGTTCGCGCGCCACTGCGGTGTTGCCGAGATGCGCAAAGTTTGCATGAGTCATGGTGTGCGAGCCGAGTTCAAAATGCCCGGATTCCAGTAACTCGCGCACTTGCGCATCGCTGAGTTTCGGCTCCCGACGCAGCTCGCCGCCGCCGTGATGCGCCTTGCGCTGCACCGACCAGTCGCGGTCAAAGCGATCCACCACCAGGTACAGGGTCGCCTTGCAGCCGTATTTGCGCAGCAGCGGCAGCGCCGCAGTCAGGTTGTCTTCGTACCCGTCATCGAAAGTGATGGCGAAGGCCTTCTCCGGCACCTGCTGCCCGGCGTCGAGCAGTTCGCTGACGGTGAAGCTCTGCCAGCCCTGCTGACGCAGCCAGCACAACTGCCGTTCGAAGGCGCTGGGCCTGACGCGCAATCCATTGAAGCGCGCGCCACGGCGTGGGGGTGCGATCATGTGGTACATCAGGATGCGCGGGAAACGATAATCGACCGGCGGTCGCCACCAGGCATAGCGCACCGAGAACCAGGCTCCCGCGAGTAGTGCCAGTGCAGTCAGCTCCATCAGCCGGCAAGTTCCCGATACAGTTCGAGGGTCTGTTCCACCATTTCCTGCACCGTCGTAAAGGGACAGGATTCAACCTCCGGCGGATACTCCAGCAGTCTGCGCGTGGTGTTTTCCAGCGCATCGATATCGCCCGGAGGCACCCGACCGGCCGGATAGGCGAGCTCCAGTGATTCGCCAACGCCACCGTGGCTATAACCGATCACCGGCGTTCCTATCGCCAGCGCTTCACGTACCGTCCGCCCGAATGACTCGGGTTTGGAGGACAGCGAAAATACGCAGTTAGAGACCGCATAGATGTCGCGCACGTCCATCCGGTGTCCGGCAAAGGTGATGAAGCTCTGCAGGCCCAATGCCTGCACCTGATCGCGAATCTCCTGCAGATAGTCGGCATGGGCGGGATCTTCGCCGCCAACGATCAAGCCGTAAACCGGCAGCTCATCGGCCACCAGCCGCGCCAGCAGTTTGAGAAAATCAGTGTGACCTTTCAGACGCGTAATGCGGCCCGGCAGCGTGAGCAACTGGCGCTCCAGAAGAAACGGATAATCGCGGTACCAGCGACTGAGCCAGGATTCCGGCGGCCGGTAATTGTGTGGAAAAATCATCGGGTCGATGCCGCGCTCGATGCAATGCAGGCGCTCCGCGTCGAAACCGGGATAATTTTCCAGCACGTAGCGACGCGCGCTGTCTGACACCGCGATCACTGCCTCGCCGCGCGTCATGATGCGGCTGTAACGGTTGACCGAATACAACCCGTGCACGGTAGTGACAAGACGCGGCCGCTGTTCCACCGGCATGCCGCGCCATGCCAGCCAGGCGATCCAGGCGGGGAACCGCGAACGGACATGCAGAATATCAACCTGCTGCTCGCGCAACAGGCGCCGCAGGCGAGGCACCCAGCGCAGCGTCCACAGCGACTTGCGGCCGATTGGTGCTTCGATATGTTCGCTGCCCTGGGCGGTGAGACGACTGACCAGTTGCCCGCCGGACGACATCACCAGCGAACGGTGCCCTGCCTGCACCAGTCCAGCGGCGATTTCCAGGGTGCCGCGCTCGACACCGCCGCTTTCCAGCGCCGGCAGCAGCTGCAGGACGGTCAGTGCACGAGCCATTGTTGTATCCATTCAGCGCAACGCGCCGCTTCGTTTAGGGGCCGGTCGGCGACCGGCGCCGGTTGCCATTCACCGGGCCGACCGACCCGCCGGTTCGTAACCAGAGAATCTATTTCGCGCGTGACCCGGTTGGACCCGCCGCGCGGCACACTGAGCAGCCCGACCCGCGCGCCTGCCGTCAGCGCTTCGTAAATCATCGAGACGCTGTCTTCACTGATCCATACCTCACCTGCCTCAGCCAGCTGCTGCGGCAACCAGCCAGCGGCGCAGGTATCGAACGGCACGAACTCCCAGGGCCCCGCCTCGAGTTGCGCCCGCAATTGCGGTGGCGTGCGCGGCGAGGTGGTGAGCCGCCAGTGCTGCAGCGGGCGCGCCGCGATCAGCTGCCGGACCTGGGCGAGCATGGTCGCATTGTCCCAGCGGCAGTGCCGGGACGGTCCACCCAGCACGATCAGACCGCTGCCGGCGGCCTGGTTTTCACCCGGCCTGAGGTTATTCAGCACCCCCTCTGTCACCAGGGCATTGCCGACCGCTGGCGGGGCGTCGTGCCGGGGAATCAGGCACAGGTCGAACCAGGCAAGCGGCAATGAAGGTTTCATGCACAGAACGATGCGCCCGCCCCGGCAGCGGCGCGCCGCCAGCAGATGCGGATGCGTGGCGTGCCCGGCGCCGAGCAACAGATCGGGTGCCGGCAACGCCTTGCCCGGCGGGTAATGACAGCCCAACCACCAGCGAAAAGCGCGGGCGCCGCTGCGCACCGGCAGTTCGTGAACAGTGAAATCGCCCTGCTCCTGCAGGGCCGTGACCAGACCCAGCGTCTGTCGATCGTGCCCGGGCCTGCCGTCGGTGAAACGCCAGAGGATCAGTGACACGCGCAGCTACACCGGATTGGCGTCAGTCCTTCAGCACGTAGTCGGCGCCGCAATAGGGGCATTTGGCCTCGCCGGTGGCCTCGATCGGCAGGTACACGCGCGGATGCGAGTTCCACAGCGTCATGCCATCCAGGGGGCAATGCAAAGGCAGATCCGCGCGCGTGACTTCATAACGGTTCTCGGCATTTGCCTGGATGTATTTTTTTCCTTCGGCCTCGGCAGAAGTGTTGGGACTGGGCATAGTTTGTTTCCTCCAGGCCGGCGACGGATAACCTATCCGACCAGCGTCAACCATTCAGGGTGATCTTCGCGCCGGCCGTACACCTGATCGAAATACAGCGTCTGCAGTTTCTCGGTAATCGGTCCGCGCCCGCCTGCGCCAATGCTCCGGTCGTCGACTTCGCGGATTGGCGTCACTTCAGCGGCGGTACCGGTGAAAAAGGCTTCGTCCGCCACGTAGACCTCGTCGCGGGTGATGCGCTTTTCGCGGATCTCCAGCCCCTCATCATGCGCCAGCGTCATAATGGTATCGCGAGTGATGCCTTCCAGTGCCGAGGTCAGGTCCGGTGTATACAGGACACCATCGCGCACGATGAAAATATTTTCGCCGCTGCCTTCGGCGACATAACCCTGGGCATCGAGCAGCATGGCCTCGTCATAGCCACAGGTAAGCGCCTCGCGCAATGCCAGCATCGAGTTCATGTAGTTACCGTTGGCCTTGGCTTTGCACATGGTGATGTTGACGTGATGCCGGGTGTAGGAAGACGTACGGATGCGAATCCCGCTCTCCAGATTTTCCTTGCCAAGATAGGCGCCCCATTCCCAGGCCGCGACAATCACATGCACTTTGAGATTATCCGCGCGCAGGCCCATACCCTCGGCACCGTAAAAGCACATGGGTCGCAGATAGGCTGACTGCAAATTGTTTTCCCGCACCACGTCGAGCTGCGCCTGATTGATAGTCTCCCGATCGTAGGGGATCGACATCTGCAGGATGTGTGCGGAACGGAACAACCGGTCAGTGTGCTCACGAAGCCGGAAAATAGCCGTGCCCTGTTCGGCATCGTAGGCGCGCACACCTTCGAATACCCCCATTCCGTAGTGCAGGGTATGGGTCAATACATGGGTGGTCGCTTCGCGCCAGGGAACCATTTTCCCGTCGTACCAGATGACGCCGTCACGATCGGCCATCGACATCGAACTTCTCCTCACTCAAACAGGTCTGTTTCAAACTTCCATCACACGTCGCCATACTGCGACGACTCTGTCGCGCACGTCGCTCAGCGTATCATCGCTGACCAGGGCGGAACGTTCCGCCAGCGTCAGCCGGTGATTGAGTGCGCGATACTCTTTATAAGCACTGATCAGCGTCTGCGCATCCGTTATGTTCAGCCGGCCGACCTCTGCAAGCGTCTCCAGCAGTCGTATGGTGTCGGTGAAGCGCAAAAGATCGGGATGCGTTCTACACCAGCGCAGGACCAGATATTGGACCATAAATTCGATATCAACGATACCACCCGGATCCTGCTTGATGTGGAAACCCTCGCGCCCGCGGGAGCCGAGTTCACTGCGCATGCGTTCGCGCATCTGCAGCACTTCCAGGCGCAGCTGGCCGGCCTTGCGGGGCAGGCTCAGCACGCTGCCGCGAACTTTTTCAAACGCCGCTGTCAGGCTCCGGTCGCCGGCCACCACCCGCGCCCGTACCAGTGCCTGGTGTTCCCAGGTCCAGGCCGCTTCGCGTTGGTATTCGTTGAATGCTTCGAGTGAACTCACCAGCAGACCGGCGTTGCCGGATGGTCGCAAACGCATGTCCACCTCGTACAGCACCCCTGCCGCAGTCATGGTCTCCAGCATGTGAATCATGCGCTGACCCAGACGCGTGAGAAATATCGAATTGTCGACCGATTTGCGGCCCGAGGTTTTCTGATCGTCGCCCTCACTGTCATGCAGAAATACCAGATCCAGATCCGATCCGTAGCCGAGTTCTATACCACCGAACTTGCCATATGCCACCACGATAAATGCCACCTGGCGCTGTTTGCCGGCGACCTTGCAGCGTGGCACCCCGTAGCGTCCGCTCATTTCCTTCCAGACCAGCGACAACACCTTCTGTACCACCACCTCGGCGATGACCGTCAGGCGATCGCTGACCACCATGAGGGGAATCGCATCCGCCACATCCGCCGCCGCCACGCGCAATATCATCGCGTGGCGGAACTGGCGCAAGCCGTCCATTTGCTGTTCCAGATCGCTGGCGTCAATGCCCTTGAGCCGCTGTTCGAGCTCGGCCTCCAGCTCCTCGCGCTGCAGCGGCGCATACAGGGTGCGCGGGTCCAGCAACTGATCCAGCAGCAGCGGGAAGCGTGCAATCTGATCGGCAATCCAGGCACTGGCGGCGCAAAGTTTCACCAGTTGATTCAGCACCTGCGGCGACTCCTGCAGCAGCGCCAGGTAAGTCGTGCGTCCGGCGATCTGTTCGAGAATACTGACCAGACGTCCGAGCACCTGCGCCGGATCCGCCTGCTCACCGACCACGCCCAGCAGCATTGGAATCAGCGCATCGAAGCGCGCGCGGCCCTGTTCGCCGAGATAGCGCGGCGCATTCCCGGTGCGCAACTGTTCAATCAGGCGCCAGGCCTCGGCGGGATCGTCGTAGCCAGCCTGCTTCAGCGTGTGTTCAATGTCTTCGCGGGATCCCGATTGGCCGATCCAGACAGTCTTGAGCGCAACGAGCGACGGCGCCGGCCCGGCATCCGCGATCGCAAACACCTGCGCGAAATGCTCTTCGACATGCCGCTGATGGATCTGCAATGCGGCACAGAATGCATCCCAGTCGGAGAACTGCATTGCCAGCGCCAGGCGCGCTTGCTCCAGCTCCGCTTCCGGCAGATGGTGGATCTGCTGATCGTGCATGGCCTGCAGGCGATTTTCTGCACGGCGCAGAAACCGGTAGGCTTCGATCAGTTCACGACTGGCCGCAGCTGGCAGCAGGCCCAGTTCGGCCAGCGCCTCGAGCACCACCACGGCGCCACGCTGGCGCAGGCGCGGTTCCCGGCCGCCTCTGACCAGCTGGAATGCCTGGGCAATGAATTCGATTTCACGAATGCCGCCCGGCCCCAGCTTCAGGTTGCTCTTGCGGCCCTTGCGCGCGACCTCGCGGCCAATTTGCTGTTTCAGATCGCGCAGCGAATCGAAAGCGCGATAATCGAGATAACGGCGGAACACGAACGGGCGCAGCAAGTCATCGAGTTCCTGCCGCCGATCCGCTTCTCCAGTCACCGGGCGCGCCTTGATCATGGCATAACGCTCCCAGTCCCGGCCCTGCGACTGATAGTACTCTTCGAGCGCTTCAAAACTGCAGGCCAGCGTGCCCGCCTCGCCATACGGTCGCAGCCGCATGTCGACGCGAAACACGAAGCCGTCCTGATCGGGATGCGACAGCGCCTGAATCAGCGACTGTCCGAGGCGCGAAAAATATTCTTCGGCGCTCAGTTCGCCACGCCGCTGCGAATCCGCAGCGTCGGGATATGCAAAGATCAGATCAATATCTGAAGAAAAATTCAGCTCCCGCGCGCCGAGCTTGCCCATCGCCAGTACGATCAGCGACAGCGGCCGTCCGGCCGCGTCACGGGGAACCGGCGTTTCGGCCGCCTGCCAGTCGCCAAGCTTTGCCAGCGCCGACTGGATGCAGGTGTCCGCCAGATCAGAAAGATCTGTCAGCGTCTCGTCCAGATCCGACCAGCCGGCAATGTCGCGCCAGGCGATGCGCAGCATCTCCCGGCGCCGCAACCGCCGCAGGCTGCGATACAGCGACACTTCATCGGTGCAGGTCGCCACCTCCCGGCGCACCCGCTCTGCCAGCGCCCCGGCCCAGGAATCGGCCAGCAGATCGCCGCTGTCGAGCAACAGACGTGGCAGCTGCGGCTCGCGAATGCAGCTGTCGGCAATGAAATCACTTGCCGCAAATACCCGACACATTAGTTGGCGAAAATGTACATCTGCCGGAACCGCCTGTTGATCCATGCCGGCGGCGGCCAGATAACGCTGCCAACGACCCGAGGTCATTTCCTGCAGGCTTGCCGGAAGGCTTTTCCAGGGTTCGCTGGTGTCTATCGCAGTTTTTGTTTTTATCGCACGCGCCATAACGCAAGAGTACCGTTTATCCGGGGGAATCGCAGCTGTGCGCGGCGCATTGGGCGTGCATGACTAAATACATACTACTTGCAGGGTTATCAGGGGCGGTCGGTTAAGGAATAATCGATGCTGGAGTCCGTCTATCTGCCATAGGGAAGTTCAAGGGTATGACCGTGATAAAGACCTTTTGCAAGAACCAGCAGTTCAAGCGCACGCTGGCAGAGTACCGCGAGAACCTCTACCGGATCGCTTATTCCTGGTGCCATAACCCGGCGCTGGCGGATGACCTGGTGCAGGAAACACTCGCCAAGGCGCTCAAAAACAGCAGTCAACTGCGTGACCTTGCAACCATGAAAGCATGGTTGTACCGCATTCTCAGCAATTGCTGGCGGGACCACTTTCGGCGTAGCCGGGAGACGGTGGACATCGACGATATCGTGCTGGTTGACGGAGACACGCCGGATCTGCGCAATGACCGGCAGCAGATCATCCACCGGGTACGCAACGCCATTGCACGCTTACCCAACGGGCAGCGTCAGGTCATCACCCTGGTCGACCTGGAAGGCTGTTCATATATTGAAGTGGCACAAATCCTGGATGTGCCTATCGGAACTGTTATGAGCCGCCTGTCGCGCGCCAGGAAGGCGCTCAAGGAGCTACTGCTCCAGGCCGAGCTACCGCGCGACCGCAAGGTTCATCAATTAAGGTCAGTGTAAAATGAGCAACAATGACATTTCCGATGAGCGTCTCAATGCGTTTATTGATGACGAGCTCGATGCGCTGGAAAAAAGCGAAGTATTCGAAGCGCTGGAAGCCGAACGCGAGCTCAGCCAGCAGGTGTGTGAACTGCGTCAGCTGAGCGAACTGGTGCGTCACGCCTACGATACGCCCCCGGCCATTGAACAATACCGTCCGCAGCACACAAAACGGATCAATCCCTGGGGCGCCGCTGCAGCTGCTTCACTGCTGCTCGGAATAGGCGCGACGCTGGGCTGGGTAGGACATCAGCCGCCAGAACCGGTTGACGTGCCACGGCTGAACGCCATGTACTGGGATAAGGAGCACGCATTCCAGAACAGCGACCTCGCTGCCATCGCACAGAACCCGGACAGCAGAAAGATCATCGTGCACCTGAATACCTCGAGTGGCCCGAAATTCGAACAGGCGCTGGCTACCGCGGAACAACTTCTTGAGACGTATGCCGACAGCGACAAGGGTGCAGAAATAGAGGTGGTAGCAAATGCCAGCGCAGTGAAAATGCTGCGCGCCGGCTTTACACCGTACTCACAACGCGTCAGCGACCTGCAGGAACGCTACATCAATCTGACTTTCCTGGCGTGCAAGGATGCAATGGATCATATTCGCGAACTGGAAAATGACCAGGGCGAAGTGCAGCTTCTGCCTGGTGTGGATGTTACGCCATCGGCGCTGGAACATATCCTGAACCGTCTCAGCGACGGCTGGATGTACATCAACGTCTAAAAGAGCAGCAATCCTTGCCGTCATTGCGAGGCGCGAAGCGACGCGGCAATCTCTGACCGAATGAGTCTGAATCCTGAGATTGCCGCGCTACGCTCATAGAACCCCTGCGGGGTTCATCATGCGTACCTCACCCTTCGGGTCGAGGCATCGCAATGACAGGCAGGAGTGGAGCGCTACGGTTGCAATGACAGACAAAAAAAAGCCCGCCGAAAGGCGGGCTTTCTTATGCACAGATGTAAAAACTACATCATGCCGCCCATGTCGGGCATACCGCCACCGGGCATACCTGCCGATTCTTCCTTCGGCAGTTCAGCAACCATGGCTTCGGTGGTGATGATCAGACCGGCAACCGACGCGGCATTCTGCAGCGCACTGCGAGTCACCTTGGTCGGATCCAGAATGCCCATCTCCAGCATATCGCCGTATTCACCTGTCGCAGCGTTATAACCGTACTGGCCTTCACCTTCGAGAACCTTGTTAAGGATCACAGAAGGTTCGTCACCGGCGTTGGCGCAGATCTGACGCAGCGGCTCTTCCAGAGCCCGTCGCGCAATATCGATGCCCATGTTCTGATCGTGATTGTCGCCCTTCAGATCCTTGAGAGCTGTCAGCGCACGAATCAGTGCGACACCGCCGCCAGGCACCACGCCTTCTTCAACCGCTGCACGCGTCGCATGCAGAGCATCTTCAACGCGGGCCTTCTTCTCTTTCATTTCGACTTCGGTCGCAGCACCAACCTTGATCACTGCCACGCCGCCGGCCAGCTTGGCCACGCGTTCCTGCAACTTTTCACGATCGTAGTCAGAACTCGCTTCCTCGATCTGGGCACGCACCTGCTGGACACGCGCTTCGATTTCATCGCTGCTGCCGGCACCATCGATAATGGTGGTGTTTTCCTTGGAGACCAGGATGCGCTTGGCGCTGCCCAGCTCTTCCAGAGTGGCTTTTTCCAGCGACAGGCCGACTTCTTCGGAAATGACCTGGGCACCGGTGAGGATAGCGATATCCTGCAGCATGGCCTTGCGACGATCACCGAAGCCCGGCGCCTTGACGGCACAGACCTTGACGATACCGCGGATGCTGTTGACTACCAGAGTCGCCAGCGCTTCGCCTTCCACATCTTCGGAAATGATCAGCAGCGGCTTACCGGATTTGGCAACATTTTCCAGTACCGGCAGCAGTTCGCGGATGTTGGAAATCTTTTTGTCGAACAGCAGTACGTAAGGCGATTCCAGCTCGGCCGTCATGTTCTGCTGATTGGTCACGAAATAAGGTGACAGGTAACCACGATCGAACTGCATGCCTTCAACGACTTCCAGCTCGTCTTCCAGCGAGGTGCCTTCCTCGACAGTGATAACGCCTTCCTTACCGACCTTGTCCATCGCCTCGGCAATACGCTTGCCGATGGATTCATCGGAATTCGCGGAAATGGTACCGACCTGGGCGATTGACCTGGTGTCGGAACAGGGCTTGGAAAGCTCTTTCAGGTAGCCAACCGCCGCGATCACCGCTTTGTCGACGCCACGCTTCAGATCCATCGGATTCATGCCGGCTGCAACCGCTTTCATGCCTTCGCGAACAATCGCCTGGGCCAGAACTGTGGCAGTGGTGGTGCCGTCACCGGCAACATCGGAAGTCTGGGAAGCAACTTCCTTCACCATCTGTGCGCCCATGTTTTCGAACTTGTCTTCCAGTTCGATTTCCTTAGCCACGGATACGCCATCCTTGGTCACAGTCGGAGCGCCGAAAGCCTTGTCCAGCACCACGTTGCGGCCCTTGGGACCCAGGGTAACTTTCACGGCATCGGCAAGAATATTCACACCACGCACCATGCGATGGCGGGCCTGATCACCAAATTTCACTTCTTTTGCTGTCATAATTGCTATTCCTCTAATTCGTTGTGCAGCTCGATTTACATCAGGCCTCGATGATCGCCATGATGTCTTCTTCGCGCATCACCAGCAGATCCTCGCCGTCGACTCTGACTTCGGTACCGGAATATTTGCCGAACAGCACTTTGTCGCCGACTTTTACGTCCATCGGGAAAACTTCCCCGCTTTCATTGCGCTTGCCGTTGCCGGCGGCCATTACTTCACCGCGAACGGGTTTTTCGGTAGCGCTGTCCGGGATCACGATGCCGCCTGGCGACGTGCGCTCCTCTTCCATGCGCTTGATGATCACCCGATCATGAAGGGGACGAAGATTCATCAGAGTATTCTCCTTTTTTTCCTGCAAAGCCTTGAATGTGATGAGCGCGTTATTAGCACTCACCTTAAGTGAGTGCTAATCATAGTCAGCAAAGCTTCAGAGTCAAGAGGGAAGTTGTACGGCGGGCGATTTAGTCGTCGTCGCGACGGTATTCTCCGTCGAGCGTGTAGCGGGGCGGGGGCCCCTCGCCGCCAGGGCTCCCCGGAGGGGGGCCGGGAAAGGTTATTTTCTTTAATAACCAACGGATTATGGATCGCCTCAGGGGCGGCGCCAGAAATGCAAAACCAATCGCATCGGTGACAAAACCAGGGGTCAGCAGCAGTGCGCCGGCGAACAGTAGCAGCACGCCCTCGAACATTTCCAGCGCCGGCAGCCGCCCCTGCGCCATGCTGATCCGGGTGCGCTGCAAGGTGGTGAAACCCTGGAAGCGCAGCAGCATGGCTCCCAGCAGGGCGGTAAATACCACCAGCGCGACCGTAGATATCGCACCAATACTGTTACCGACCTTGATGAGAAAATAAATCTCCACCAGCGGCACCAGGATGAATAAAAGGAAAAGCAAAGCGAAGGGATTCATGCCGGAAACCATACGCCGAGCGCATCCGGTACTCAAGGGAGCCCGAACGGCGCGGGAGCGTTCGGTGCCGGTTCGCTTGTGCCGGGTTGGGCCACTCCGGTATGTTGCATGCCATGGCAAAAACTGACGAAATCCAGATTGTGTTCTGTACAGTGCCCGATCTCGACACCGGCCGCCGGATCGCCCGCGATCTGGTGGAATACCGGTTCGCTGCTTGCGTCAATGTAGTACCTGGCATCGAATCCGTGTACCGCTGGCAGGGTCAGGTTCAATGTGATGCGGAAGCGCTTCTGGTGATCAAGGCTCGTGCCAGGGATTTCGCGCAGCTGCAGGCGGCCATTCTCAAACAGCATCCTTACGAACTTCCGGAAATTCTGGCAGTCCCAGTAACCAATGCGCTTCCAGAGTACCTGGCCTGGGTGCAGAACCACAACGAGGCAAAATGAAATACTGGCTTCTCACGCTGCTGACCGGCTGGCTCTCCGTGACCCAGGCGGCGATTTTCGATAACAATGAACTGTTGCCCGTTGAAGAGGCGTTCACCGTACAGGCCGAACTGATCGGCAACGACCGCATTCGTGCCGAGTGGCAGATTGCGGAAGGCTATTACCTGTACCGTAGCAAGTTTCGCTTTGACACCGACGCTGAAGGCATCAGCTTCGGCGAACCGCTGATCCCGCCCGGCAAAAAGAAGCAGGATGAGTTCTTCGGCGAGGTAGAGACCTACCGCGACAAGGTCTCGATCGAGATTCCGCTTCGAGAGATGCCGGCAGCCGGCGGCACTTTCGCGCTGCGTGCTGGCTCGCAGGGGTGCGCGGATATCGGCATCTGCTATCCCCCACATACGCAGGTTGTGACTCTGACCCTGCCGGCCAGCAAGGCTGATGCCGGGCAGTCCGGCGGCGGCAGCGCGCTGCAGGCATTGAGCGATCTGGGCGGCGGTTTCGGTTTCGGTAATGAACAGGAATTGCTGCCGGCCGACGAAGCCTTCCAGCTCGACGTGCAGGTGATCGATGCCAGTACACTGAGCGCCAGCTGGAACATCGCCGAAGGTTATTACCTGTACCGCCACGCTTTTGAATTCACTGCCACAGACGACAGCGATGTAGTCGTGGAGCCGGCACAGATCAGCGATGGAGAAAAAAAGACTGACGAGTTTTTCGGTGATATCGAGGTGTATTACGAGGATGCGCAGGCACGCATTCCGTTACAGCGCGATACGACCCGGCAAACGCCGCTAAGCCTGACCGTGAAGTATCAGGGCTGTGCCGAAATGGGTGTCTGTTATCCGCCGATCACCAGGGTTGTCGACCTGGTGTTGCCGGCTGCGGACGCGGCGACTGCAAGCACACCCGCTTCGCCCGGCGCTGACGCACCGCGCCTCAGCGAACAGGATGCACTCGCTCAGCGCCTGATACACGGTAACCTGATCGCCTCCCTGCTGGCATTTTTCGGTTTCGGCCTGCTGCTGGCTTTCACGCCCTGCGTGTTCCCCATGATCCCGATCCTGTCCTCGATCATCGTTGGACAGGGCAAGGAATTAACCACCGCGCGCAGCTTCACGCTGTCGCTGGTGTATGTGCTGGCAATGGCCGTGACCTACACGGTGGCCGGCGTACTGGCGGGGCTGTTCGGTGGAAACCTGCAGGCCTATTTCCAGGACCCCTGGATACTCTCTACCTTTGCCCTGGTTTTCGTGCTGCTGGCGTTATCGATGTTCGGTTTCTACGACCTGCAGATGCCATCCTTTATCCAGAACCGTCTGGCCGCGGCCAGCAACCGCCAGAAGAGCGGCAGCCTTACCGGCGTTGCGGTGATGGGCTTTCTTTCCGCTCTGATTGTCGGGCCCTGTGTCGCTGCGCCGCTGATGGGTGCGCTGATCGTGATTGGCCAAACCGGTGATGCAGTACTGGGCGGCATGGCGCTGTTCGCTTTCAGCCTGGGTATGGGCGCACCGCTGCTCGCTATTGGTACCGGTGCCGGCAAGCTGCTGCCCAGAGCCGGAAAATGGATGGATGCCGTCAAAGCGGTGTTCGGCGTCCTGTTGCTGGCGGTTGCGATCTGGATGCTGGAGCGGATTTTACCGGCCGCTGTGACGCTCGCGCTATGGGCCACACTGTTGATTCTTTCAGCCATTTATTTGCGGGCGCTGGATCAGCTGCCGGTCGAAGCCACCGGCTGGTCACGGTTCTGGAAAGGACTGGGGGTCATGGCACTGGTCTACGGCGTGGTATTGCTGATCGGCGCGGCGAGCGGCGCGCGTGATCCATTGCAACCCCTGGCCGGAGTATTCGGCGGCGCCGTGGCCACCCAGACCGAAACGCACGCATTACCGTTCAGGTCGATCAAGACAGTTTCGGATCTGGAGAGAGAACTCGCCGCGGCACGCCAGCAAGGGACACCGGTCATGGTCGACTTTTACGCCGACTGGTGTGTGAGCTGCAAGGAAATGGAGAAATACACATTCGCAAAGCCCGAAGTGCAGCAGGCGCTCTCCGACTTTGTATTGCTCCAGGCCGACGTTACTGCCAACGATGAAGCCGACAAGGCGCTGCTACAGCATTACCAGCTGTTCGGACCGCCGACCATGTTGTTTTACGACGAGGCGGGTCGCCTGCGCCCGGACCTGACGCTGGTGGGATTCAAGCCCGCCGATGAATTCGTGGCGCACGTGCAGGAGTTGCAATAACTATCCGCAACCGGTGCGCCCGCTGACCGGCGCACGCCCTACTTCAGGTGATATTTCTTGATCAGGTCGTACATGGTGGGACGGCTGACACCCAGTAGATCGGACGCCTGTGAAATCTTTCCACCGACGTGGCCCATGGCCCTGACGATGGCCTGACGTTCGGCCTGTTCGCGAATTTCCCGCAGATTGAAGGTCCGCGCGTCATCGACCCCGGCACCACCGAGCTCAAGATCGGAAGCGGAAATCTGTTTGTGCTCGGCCATGATCACCGAGCGCTTGACGCGGTTTTCAAGCTCACGCACATTGCCCGGCCAGGGATAGGTTTCGATGGCGGCCAGCGCATCCTTGCTGAAACGGTGCTGCTGCTTGCCCATTTGCTGACTGAATTTTTCCAGGAATACGCGCGCCAGCAGTAATGTATCGCCTTCGCGTTCGCGCAATGCCGGGATGCGAATGGTCAGTTCGCTGATCCGGTAATAAAGATCTTCACGGAAGGCTTTTTCGCGCGCCAGTTGCGGCAGATCCTTGTGGGTCGCGCAGATAACGCGCACGTCCACCGGGATTTCCTGGCGGCCACCGACGCGCTCGATCACCCGCTCCTGCAGGAAACGCAGCAGTTTGGCTTGCAGCGACAGCGGCATGTCGCCAACCTCGTCGAGGAACAGGGTACCGCCGTTGGCCATTTCGATCTTGCCAGGCGTCTGTTTGGCCGCACCGGTAAACGCGCCTTTTTCATAGCCGAACAGCTCGCTTTCCAGCAGGGCTTCGGGAATGGCTGCGCAGTTGATGGCGACGAACCGCCCGTCGGCGCGCCCGCCGAGAGCGTGCACGGCACGCGCGATTAGTTCTTTACCGGTACCTGATTCACCCAGCACCAGAACCGTGGCGTCGGACGGAGCCACTTTTTCCACCGTGCGGCACACCTTCAGCATTTCCGGGCTGGCGGTGATGATCCCTTCCAGCGGTGATTCACCGCCGGTGAAATGCAGGCGCTGATTCTCGCTTTCCAGCTCATGCAGACGATAGGCGCGGTTAACGATGAAACCGAGCATATCGACATCGATTGGTTTATAGAAGAAATCGTAGGCGCCGGAGCCAACGGCCTGAAGCGCATTCTGGCGATCGTTATTTCCGGTGACCACAATGATCTTGGTATTGGGAGCCCGCGAAAGGATTTCCTCGAGGGTCTGGAAGCCTTCCGCCGTGCCGTCCGCATCAGGCGGCAATCCCAGATCCAGAGTGACTACCGGCGGCCGATGTTTTTCCAGTTCAGCCAGCGCGGTGTCGCGTTCCCCCGCAATAATGACGCTGTAGCCTTCAAAGCACCATTTCAGCTGCGTCTGCAGCCCCGGGTCATCCTCAATAACCAGCAATTTCCTTGAATCGGTTGTCATCAACCTGTCCGTTTTCTGATTTGTCGGCCGACCTTACACTATTTTTTTCTTCTTCGCTAATGGGAATTCGCATCCGAAAAGTAGTCCCCTCGCTGACGCGGCTGATCACTTCCACCTCACCGGAAAGGCCGCGAATGAACTCACGCGTTTCGTAGGCGCCTATTCCCATTCCCGAATTGCCCTTGGTGCTGGCAAAGGGTTTGAAGAGACCATCGCGCAAAAACGCCTCTTCCATGCCCTCGCCATTATCCTGCACTTCAATCACCGCATAATCATGCTGTTTGAATAATCTGACGATGACCAGTCCCTCGGCTGGAGTGGCGTCCTGAGCATTGCGGATGATATGACCGATGACGGCGCCGAACCGGTCACGGTCGGCGCGGATGTAAATACCGGCGGCCTGACAGTCCATCCGCGGCACCGGCGAACCCGCTGACATGGTTTTGACCGCCTCGGTAAGCGATTGACAGAGCTCGATTTTATTATTCTGCTGCTGGGAAGATTCACCGCCGCTGCGCAATTGCGCAAGCATCCGGTTCATTTTGGTCACGGAATTCTCGACAGTCTGGATCGCATCTTCCATAAACTGCGGATTATTCTTGTGTCGGGCCGCATTCGAAACCACCAGGGAAAGCTGCGCGATGAGGTTCTTGAGATCGTGCATGACATAGGCAGACAGGCGATTGCAGGCCTCGAACTGTTTGGCCTGGAACAGCGCCTGCGCCGCATCCAGCTGCGCCAGATGCGCGGCAGACTGGCGACCGACTATGCGCAACAGATCGTAGTCCTCATAGTTCATGGCATGCGTGACCTGCGGACGCATCAGCACCACGAATCCCGACAGGCGAAAATGGAACACCAGCGGCACGATCAGCCAGGCATTCTCGATCTCGCCGAACCACGCCGGCAATTCAAGTTCCTGATAGCGTTGGGGCGCTGCAGCGAACTCATCGACATTCACAATCCATTCGGCGTCACGCAGATAGCGAATCAGCGGACTGTCCGCATCGAGCATATAGTCGCCGCCGGTGTGGGCCGGCATCTGCCAGTTGGCAGCGGGTTCATAGCGCCGCACCTCGCGGTTGAGCCACAGCATGCCACCCGGGCAACCAAAGATATCCGCCATTGCCTTGATGGTCCGTTCCCGCAGCTGTTCATCCGGCTCCTGGGTGGTCAACGTATGGATGAAGCGCAACCACTCCTCGCGGTATTCAAATTTATAGTGAAAAAAGTGCTTGTTGATGAAGACCCGCAGACTGGCGCGCAACTGTGCTGAAAACAGCAGAATCATCAGCATCAATACGGCACCGAACAGGAAGATGACCTGGGCCACAGTGCCCCAGGTGCCGCCGTACTCGCGAATGACGAAACCGCCCGCACCCATCGCCAGAAGATAGATGCCCGAACCAAGCAAAGCAGCGGTATGGAACACCACCCGTCGTGAAACGAAAATATCCAGCGACCACTGCGGATCACGCGCCGCTGCAATACCGATTACCGGCACCACAATGGCATTGATGAACCCACGCGCATTCCACAGGGAGGCGTCCACTCCGCGGAACAGCAAGGCATGGGAATACAGATAAAAGTCATAGGCGAAAATCGCCCCAAGCCCGATGCAGAGATACTTGACCGCCCGGCGCGATTCGGGACGGGCATTACGGATCAGCTGTTCAACCAGCACCAGCCCCGCGACCGCCATCACCAGGTAACCAGCGAGCAACATGTCGATGCCGCCCGCGGACGGCAGTTGCTTGCCGGATGCGACCCGGTACAGGACCATCATGATCAGCAGCATGGAAAAACTGGCCAGCACACCAACTGTATTCCGGAAATAGCTGCGCGCCTGTTCCGGTTTGGAATAGGCCGCACTCAAAACCCGCACCACGAAAGCGAGCAGGGCCAGATTCCGCAGGGGTTCCAGCAGGTAGGAAGCAACCGGTGCGATATCATTGGCTGCGATATACGCGGTGATGGCCATCCAGAGCGCGCTGATCAAAGCCGCGAGCAGTAAAGCATTCTTGTGTGGACGGCCCCGCTGCCCGGTCATCAGAACCAGCGACAGAATCAGGAAAACTCCTGCGCCGGTTGCGTAGCTGATCGCTCCGATGTTGACCATCATGA
>JAGXGS010000027.1 GCA_024636585.1 Thiogranum sp.
AACACTGAGAAAGGTGCGCTGGTGACTTATTCGGGCGGCGCACGGGGCTAGGTCGGAGTAGAGGATTCGTTACATGTTGCAGGCACGTCGCCATTTGATCAGAGCAGCCCGTACGGGCGCTGCCGAGGCACCGCTGGGTCGCCCCGGTGCCAGAGCCGGTCGTTCGCCGGTTGTGGCTCCGCTGGCTGCCCGGTCGGTCGCCAGGGGTATGCATCCGCTGGCTCGCGGCGATGAAAATGCACAACTGTATGCCTACGACCATGGTGTTAAGAGCGCATTCGACGCTATCGTGCCAGTGCTGAAGCAGGTTTCTGCGTTGCAGCATGAAGCCGATTTCGAACTACAGGCGCAGACTATTGCGCGCCGGGAGCTGGGCTTCGAGCTGCCGGTGTCCCTGCTCGCTGATGCCTGGGTCGAACAACTCGATATGAGACGCCTGTTCGCCTGGTGCGTGTTCGAAACCTATCGACGCTTTTGCGATGAGGTGTTCACTACTGATCCCCTCGGCACCGGAGGCGACAGCGAATTCCAGGCGTTTCTGCAGACGTGTGGATTTCATACGCTCGACATCTCGCCCTGCGCAGATGGACGGATGGCGCATGTTATTCGCTACGTGCTGCGCCTGCCCTATCGCCCGGTTCGTCGCAGATCCTATGCGGGTGGTCTGTTCGATATAGCGGATAGTCTCGATAAATGGGTCGAGACGGAATTGTTCCGATTCCGCGAAGGCCGTCCCAATACTGCGGATGAGCCGACGCGTTACCTGAAGGCCGTGGTATATCACTACAGCTCCGTCGATCCCGCGCACGAAGGCTGTGCCGCGCACGGTTCGGATACCGCTCGCGCTGCCAGGGCCGGTGTGGAGCGCTTGCTGGAATTTCAACAGGCGGTTCAGAACACCCATTGCTGTGGCGCCTCGATCGACCAGTTGCTGATTGGCATGGACACCGACACCGATGCGATCCGCATACATACGACAGACAGTGCCGGTGGTATCGATCTGGATCATTACATCGACGCCCGTGACATTTACGATTGCACCCGTGCTTTGTCTGTCATCGAGGCGCAAGAGTGGATTACCGGGCACGTGCAGGCGGCGAGCCCCGGCACCTCGGAAGGGATGTCACGCTTTATGGTGCACCTGCTGACCAATAATCTGTCCCAGATAGACTACGTGCTCCGGTATCACGGCGGACATTACAGCGATACAGGGCATGCCGAGCGTTTCATCGGAGTGGGCATCGGTTTTGAGGAAGTCCAGTTACGCAACCTTACCTATTTTGCTTATCTTCACACTGTGGAAGAAGGCGGCCAGGACCTGGACGTGGGTATTGGGATCTTCAAGCGGTTGAACGTTGCTCACGGTCTGCCGGTGCCGGTGGTCGTCCGTTATGACTACCACGGCCATGTGCCCGGCGCGCGTGAACGGGCTACCGGGCGCTGTCGTCGAGTCGCCGGTGCCTTGAACGAGCGCTATCCGGACCTCAGCGCCCAGGGTTTGTTACACACACTGCTGGTGATTCGTGACGTTAACGCGGCCGGTCGTATCGAGGTGCTGGATTGTTCTGTCGGTGCGCACCTGACGCAGGAGATCCACTGATGAAAATCTGTCAGGTTGAAAAGCCTCTGGTTGCGACCAATCGCATTCCCGGTCTGGAACATCGGCACATGCAGGTGGTGCGGGACGGCAGTTCGCTGCTGGTCGCAGTGGATGCGGTTGGCTGCATTCCAGGCGACTGGGTGATCTGTGTCGGCAGTTCCGCCGCGCGTGAAGCTGCGGGCAGCAAGGAATATCCCAGCGATCTGACCATTGTCGGCATCATCGATCACTGGGAACCGGAACCGGAACAGGAGAAGGAATGATGGAGATTTTGCAGGTTGAATCATCCCTCGTGTGCACTCGCCGGGTCGCCGGCTTGCGATACAGCAGTCTGCGCGTGCTGCGCGATGCCGAGGGACGGCGGCACGTTGCCGTGGACCCGGTGGGGGCGCGTGAAGGTAACCACGTATTCACGCTGAGCGGCTCGGCTGCACGTTTTGCGGCAGGGGATTTCCGGGTACTGACCGATTTGACCATCGGCGGCATCATCGATCTCCAGGATGATGATGCAGAGGATTTGAACGGGCCAGGCGAGGCCAACGCGAAATCGTTATAGCAGTATTTTTTATAAACACAATCGTATCAACAACGCAGGAGACAGTGAAATGGCAAGCGAAAATTACGGAATTGCTCTGGGTATGATCGAAACCCGTGGACTGGTGCCGGCTATCGAAGCGGCGGACGCCATGACCAAAGCGGCGGAAGTACGGCTGATCGGTCGGGAGTACGTGGGCGGCGGGTACGTTACGGTACTGGTTCGTGGTGAAACCGGTGCGGTGAATGCAGCGGTACGCGCCGGAGCGGACGCGTGCGAACGCGTCGGAGACGGACTGGTTGCCGCACACATAATTGCTCGTCCACACCGCGAAGTGGAACCGGTTCTGCCCAAGGGTGGCAGTACTGATTCCGCAGAAGCAGCCTGAACGCAGCGCTCGGATACTTAACTGAATCAACAGCAGGAGAAAACAGACATGGCCACCGAACACTACGGCATTGCTCTGGGCATGATTGAAACACGCGGGCTGGTGCCCGCCATCGAAGCGGCGGATGCGATGACCAAGGCCGCTGAGGTACGCCTGATCGGGCGCGAGTTCGTGGGCGGCGGTTATGTCACCATCCTCGTGCGCGGAGAAACGGGCGCTGTTAACGCGGCCGTGCGTGCGGGGGCGGATGCCTGCGAACGCGTAGGTGATGGACTGGTGGCGGCACACATTATTGCCCGTCCGCATAAGGAGGTCGAACCGGTACTTGGTGAAGGCAACGGCAGCCGCCCGGCGCGCAGTTGAATGAGACCTGGTAATCGACCGGTTGATCGTTTGTTATGATGTCTGCCAGCGCTGATGTGCGCGTTCTCGGTTATCTCGGTCGGGCGCTGAGTCTGGAGCTTTCCGCAGTCCAGTCATACAGCACCCAGGCGCGGCTTGTCGACGCCTGGGGCCTGACCGGGGTGGCCCGGGAATTCAGTGCTGAGGCGGCCGGGGAACTGGTTCATGCCGAACGCATCATCAGCCGAATGCTGGCGCTGGGTGTGGTACCGAATGCATCGCAACTGCGACCCGTGCGGGTAGCCGATAATCTGCCGGAACTCCTGCGGATCAACCATGCTTTTGAAGTCGAAATCGTGCATCTCTATGAGAATGCAACCCGGCATTGTGCGTCGCTGGGCGATCATGATAATCGCCTGTTCTTCGAAGCCTTGCTCGATGAAGAGAAGCAGCATGCCCGGCACATGCAGGAGTGGCTGCAGCGGGTGCAGGGAACAGGAGATGAACAAGGGAGAGCATAGTGATGAATCAACAGTGGCAGGAACGTAAGCGACCTGCGCGCCTTGAGCGCCGTTATGAATTTCAGGACTATGGAACGCTGCGCGATTTTCTGGACCGGGCAGCGGAGCTTTCGGAACGCGAAGGTTTGTACCCCGACATGGGCTTCGGACGTGATTACGTCAACATGACCATTCATGTCAGTGAAGGCGAAGAAATGCTGGATGACACGCACCGTCGCTTTGCAGAGCGGCTCGACGCGCTCGTGGATGCTGAAGCAGGAGGTAAGACAGTATGACCAGCAAACCTAAGACGCCACGGAAATCGGCGCAATCAACGCGCAAGCGCCCGGCTGGCGAAAGCGCGGAAAACACTTCTGCAGAGGACGCGTCCAGCCCTGGGAAGTCAGGCGTGGCTGCGGAGCCCACAAAGAAGGCCAGAACGAAACCGGACCAGGGCGACGGTTATATGCGGGGGCGTCGGGTGTGGCCGGATTGATGGCTAAACGTCATAGATAAATTACTATGGTAATGATACAAATAATCGATTATCGCTGATGTGAAGACCCGGGCACACTTTCGCCATGGTGGCGTAAAAAGCCCAGCCGAGAATTCGGCAGCTCATGACGTGGAGGTAAATGCGATGCAAAGGCTGTTTCCGCAAAAGCTGCTTACCATCATTACGACCGACATTCTCGAGGAGGCGCTGGTCGAGATCGTCCGACGGCGCGGCGCCAGCGGTTACACTATCGTTCGCGCTCATGGTGCTGGGTCCAGTGGCGAGGTTTCAGGCGAGCTTGATGTCGACACCACCATAAAATTCCACGTCATTGTGCCTCCGGGGCGCATGTCCGGAATGCTGGATGACGCCGAGGAACTCATGCGTGGAGGCCATCATATGACTGCTTTTGTTTCTGATGTCGCAGTGCTTGCACCCGAGAATACCTATAAACAGGTGGAAAACGCCGCAACGGAATGAGTGGCTGAACCGTCTGTAAAACTCCATAAAGGTGGTCTGAATGCCCGTTTCCGATGACAGCAGTTACACGCCGGCGGCGGCGATGCCGGACTACCTTATACGGCACGCGACGCTACGGCAGCTCCAGGTGTTTGAAGCTATCGTCAGGCTGGGTAGCTTTACGCGAGCAGCCGAGGAGCTGTTCCTCACCCAACCGACGGTGTCCATGCAGGTAAAGAAGCTGATGGATGCTATGGGTCTGCCGTTGTTCTCGCACGTGGGGCGCAAGGTGGAGCCGACAGAAGCGGGTCTTGAACTATATGACGCCTGTCGGCGAGTGTTCGAGACGCTGGCTAATCTGGAAATGAAGATTGCCGATCTGAAGGGTATGAAGCGCGGCCGCCTGCGCATGGGCGTCATCACGACAGCAAAATATCTGGCGCCCGAAATACTGGGCGAGTTCAATCGCATCTACCCGGGCATCGATCTCGCTCTGAAGGTCTCCAAT
This sequence comes from Thiogranum sp., assembly GCA_024636585.1. Lineage (GTDB taxonomy): Bacteria > Pseudomonadota > Gammaproteobacteria > DSM-19610 > DSM-19610 > Thiogranum. Next base: position 4,829 of record JAGXGS010000027.1, read on the forward strand.
CGCGAGCGCATCATAGAGCGCATGCATGCGAACGAGGACGACCTTTATATTATGGGCCAGGCGCCGGCAGATGAGCTGGAGCTCGAGTCTTTTCCCTTCGCGCCAAATCCGCTGGTGGTCATGGCCCCGCGCGATCATCCGCTGGTTGGCCAGAAAAATATTCCCCTGTCAGAAGTCGTCAAACATCCTATGATAATGCGCGAACCCGGCTCGGGTATCCGCGATGCCACTCAACGCATCTTTGCCGCGCATGGCCTGCGACCGCAGGTGCGTATGGAGCTCGGCAGTAATGAAGCTATCAAACATTCCATCGTCGGTGGACTCGGTCTGGCCGTGCTCTCGCTGCACACATTGACGCTCGAGGGGACCGATGGTCCGGTAGCTATACTCGACGTCGAGCACTTCCCGATTATGCGCCAATGGTACATTGTGTATCCGAAAGGCAAGGAGCTGTCTCTGGTGGCGCGAACCTTTCTTGAGTTTGCCATCGATAGCGAAGAGCGGATCCGTGAACGCATGGAGCTCATGTGGCCTAAACTCAAAGTGCTGTTCAAGGCACAGAAAACGTCCGCGCCGCGGAAGAAGAAGCGTGTTTCGAAGTAGTGCAGGTCAGGTCGCGTATCGACCACAAGCTATAGCTCCTATTGTCAGAATCAATTAGTCCGCAGACCGAACCGCATCGATAATCGGTGAAGGTATAAATCACGTTGTACAGGAGCAGCGGTGACATGCGGATTTTCAATGAAATAACCCTGAGTCACGCGCGTGGCGATCTGTTTGGAGGAATCACCGCTGCTGTAATCGCCCTGCCAATGGCGCTGGCTTTCGGTGTTGCCTCGGGAGCCGGTGCGGAAGCAGGCCTGTATGGCGCGATTCTCGTCGGGCTGTTCGCCGCATTGTTCGGCGGATCTCCCGCGCTGATATCAGAACCCACCGGTCCGATGACAGTGGTATTCACAGCCGTCATTGCGAAGCTCATCGCTTCCGATCCCGTCAACGGCATGGCCATGGCTTTTACGGTCGTCGTGATGGCTGGATTCTTCCAGATACTGTTCGGGGTACTGCGCCTGGGCAAGTATGTCACCCTGATGCCTTATACAGTCATATCCGGCTTCATGTCGGGCATAGGGCTCATACTGATTATCCTGCAGATTGGTCCGCTGCTGGGTCAGGCGTCGCCGCAGGGCGGCGCTCTCGCAGTACTCGAAAACCTGCCGGACCTGTTCATGGGACTTCAGATTCAGGAGACACTGCTGGCGGTGTCGACCCTGGCAATCCTGTTTTTCATGCCTTCCCGACTGAAACGTTACCTGCCGCCACAGCTGCTGGCCCTGATTGCTATCACTCTGGTATCGGTGCTACTGCTGGATATGACCGAAATTCGCCGTATCGGCGAAATCTCGGCCGGACTGCCGGAATTCCGGGTGCCGGTTTTCAGTGCTGAACAATGGCAGGTTATGCTGTTTGATGCGATCGTGCTGGGCTTGCTCGGCTGTATCGATGCGCTCCTCACCTCGGTCATCGCCGACAGTTTGACCCGCCAGCAGCACAATTCCGACAAGGAACTCATTGGCCAGGGCATCGCCAACATGATGTCAGGTCTATTCGGCGGCCTTCCGGGTGCAGGCGCCACTATGGGCACGGTGGTCAGCATCCAGTCGGGCGCGCGTAGCGCACTGGCCGGCCTGATCAGAGCGGCCATCCTGCTGGTGGTGGTGCTGTGGGCGGCCGATCTGACGGCGGTTATTCCACTGGCGGTGCTGTCGGCTATCGCACTGAAAGTCGGTGTCGACATCATCGACTGGAAATTTCTGAAGCGCGCCCATCGACTCTCGGGCAAGGGCGCTTTGGTTACCTACTCCGTGATTGCGCTGACAGTTTTCGTCGACCTCATTGTCGCAGTCGGTATTGGGTTGTTTGTCGCTAATGTCATGACCATCACGCGACTCTCGGAACTGCAGGCCAATGATGTCAAGGCCGTGACAAATCCTGACCAGACAGATCTGGAGCTTTCGTCGCGCGAGCGGGACGTTATGCGGGATGCTGAGGGCGAGGTGTTGCTGCTGCACCTGCGCGGATCGATGATTTTTGGCACGTCCCGGACCATCAGTCGCAAGAATTCCGAGGTGGAAAATTGCCAGGCGCTTATCGTCGATATTACCGAAGTGGTGCACCTGGGACTGTCCGCAGCGCTGGCGCTTGAAGAAGCGATCGTTGATATGGTCGACGCAGGTCGATCTGTGCAGATCGTGACCGGCGGTGGACAACCATACGAGCGGCTCGAAAAAATGGGAGTTCTGGAACGTCTGCCAGCGGAGGCGATCACGAGCGAAAGGTTATCCGCTCTGGAACACGCCGTATATGGCACCATGCGCAGCAACGGCCCGATGCCCGATCAGTCGACTACAGGCAGCGCCGTGGTGCTATAACTTGAATTTCACTTCGGCTGCGCTGGCCATCGTCTCGATCGCCATTTCCATATCGATCTGTTCGGGATTCTCGGTGCTCTGCTGCAGCAGGGTTTCCACCAGCTCCTGTTGCTCGAGTGTGTAGTAGTAGCCATCGCTGTCCTGGACGTAGGCGGCCCAGGGTACAAATTTGGTGAGCGGGAACAGCTGTCCCGGCTGCGGGGAAATGTCGACGTTGAGGCCGGCTATGAACAGGACCTTTTTGCCTTTGTAGGCATGTTCTTTCACGATAGTGCGGAACGTGCGGTCGAATTCGATCTGGGTGTTGATCTGCGCGGCAGTCAGAGTGGGGGCTGCTGAAGTGACGATTTGCGGCATGTAGCGAATCAGGTTGTGTTCGAGATGATGCACCCCTTCCTCCATTTGCGGAATATTGCGCCGGAAGTGAAACATGTCAGCGAGCAGATTAGCGCCAATGATCTGCGGCGTGATGCCGTTGAACGCGCTTTCACCCATCCGGTCGACAAGCGTCTGCGCCGGCGTGTGAATCTTGGCGGTGCTTAGCATGCGCAGCGGCATCAGCCGGCCGCGATCATCCGTGGAGACGAGTTTCTCGAGATGCAGCAACAGACCGTCGCTGCGATCTTCACGCAACAACTGGTTATCCACGATGACGATCTTCCTGCCGTCCTCTTTGTGCAGCAGAATATTGTGGCCGGCGAAGTCATATTCATTCTGGTACCACGCAAGAACCTGGTGAACTTTTCCGCAGTTGGGGCTACATTCGGCGCGCGTGGTCTGGGCGCGCCTGTAGGTTCCGAATGTTTCGGTCTCCGGATCATAGCCGACATGGCTGGCCTGAATGATCAGCATGTCCTGACCGTGTGCAGCATGCGGGCCGTGGCGGTCAGTGGCGACGATTCCCCCGACTACGCCGTGATTGAAAGGGAAGGTTCCGAAATGTTTGGCGATCATGATAATCGGATAGCCTTGACTTTCATCGGAGCAGAAAGCGCGGGAGGGCATGATTTTGCCGGGATTGAAGCCGAGGGATTTGCACCAGTTATACAGGCGCGGCGCAAACAGATTGTAACGCATCATCATGTTCTGGATTGGAAAGCCTCCGGTGGGCTCCACCAGACTTGCGGCCAGGTCAGGCATTGAAATGTTTCCGTATCATTGTTCGGGGCGGTCGGATTCTATCCCTTCAATCATACGGTAATACAGAAGTTTTTTCCGAACAGGCTTCTGATCCGGGGGGGTCCGGATCAGAAGCCTGGTAGTTTCCAGTGTCAGTATTGCGGTGAAATCAGGTGGGGAATCAATCCAGATAGACCGGAGTGGCGGGGGGTGCAGCAGGTTCCAGCCAGATCGGATCGTTGCCGGTCAGGCGCCGGTAATTACTGGCGATTTTGGAGCAATTGCGAGAATCAGCATGCCGGCCATCGACGCCACAGCCGGATTTCAGCGCGGCAGTGCATAATCCTTTGGCAGCAGTTTTCAGCGATACACACTGCGAAACGTCGACATTTGCCGCGCGTGTTGCCGGAGTTACGGCGAAGAATGAACAGGAAATCGCCACAATGGTTATGATTGTTGAAAAGCGGGAAGTGTTAGGTACCCTCATTGGAAGTCTCCATGAAGAATCTGGCCGCCGGGATATGGCAGTTGTCACCCTAAACCTGACAGGTATTCCCGGGTGTGACTCCGGTCACAAAATTTCCACATGTTTCGATTGAACTCCAGCTGACAAGAGCGGGCGAAATGAAAAGTAAAGCGGATCCAGAACAACAGCCGGATTATCTTGAGTTACTGCAACAGGCGCTGGAATCAGGCTCCGCGCAGCTTCTGGCCGACCGGTTGGAGGAGTTGCACCCGGCACAGATAGCGGATGTGCTGGAGGCGTTACCGCGCGACTGGCGGCGAGCGCTGTGGCGGCAGGTCGATGGTCCGTCCAAAGGACAGATCCTGCTCGAAGTTCACGGCGAGGTGCGCGAACAACTCATCGGGGTGACGGATGACCGCGAACTGATCGCTGCACTGGAAACATTGCAGCCCGATGAACTGGCGGATCTGGATGCAGATGTCCCGGCTTCGGTCATCGATGCTCTGGTAGAAGGAATGAGCGTCCGGCGTCGCAATCGTTATGAAGCGATCCGTTCCTATCCGGATGATACTGCCGGTGGACTGATGGACGTGGACGCAGCATCGGTGCGCGGTGATGTGAGTCTCAGGGCAGTGCTGCGCTATTTGCGGCAGTTTCGCGCCCGCGAAGGTGCGCTGCCGGAGCATATGAACGGCCTCATGGTGGTTGATCGGGAGAATACTTATCTCGGGATGCTGGGGCTCGGCGATGTTGTGTCGCTGGACCCGGAAGCGCGGGTCAAAGATGTTATGTCGGATGTGGTGCCGGCAATTCCGGTATTGATGCCCGCGAGCCGTGTCGCGCGTCTGTTCGAAAACCAGGATCTGATTTCTGCACCTGTGGTAAGCGAGACCGGCAAGTTGCTGGGGCGGATTACTATTGATGATGTGGTGGATGTTATGCGCGGCGAGGCTGAGCACGAAGTAATGAGCCGTGCCGGACTGGCCGGACAAACCGATATGTTTGCTCCGGTATGGTCAAATGCAGGTCGGCGAGCGATATGGCTGGGCGTGAACCTGACCAATGCGTTTATCGCCGCCTGGGTGATCGGGCTGTTCGAGGGTTCGATCGAAAAAATTGTCGCACTGGCCGTGTTAATGCCGGTGGTTGCGAGTATGGGCGGCGTGGCAGGTAATCAGACGCTGACGCTGGTCACGCGTGGTATTGCTCTCGAACAGATCGGACGCGGCAATATTTTTCACCTGCTGTTGAGGGAAGCGGCTTCGGGGTTATTAAACGGATTATTCTGGGCGGTGGTGGTCGCCGGGGTGGCGATTCTCTGGTTTGGCGATGCCAGGTTGGGCCTGGTGTTTGGATTTGCCTTGATGCTTAACCTGTTGATGGGTGTCGTTGGTGGAACACTCCTGCCGCTGTTTCTGCAGAGGTTGGGTATCGATCCTGCGCTTGCCGGGAGTGTGGTGCTTACCGCGACAACAGATATCGTTGGCTTCGCAGCGTTCCTGGGTCTGGCAACCCTGGTCCTGCTGTGAGCAAAATAAAAAACCGTCCGGGGCGAAAAGGAGGATGGAAGGAGGGATGCCCCGGGCGGTTAGAAACAGGTTTATGAATAATGGCTCGCAGCTTCACTATAGCTTCCGTTGTCGATTCGGCATTGACATTTCGCAACAGAGAAACAGCTTTTTCTACCGTGCATCCTGACCGGACTCTTCCGGTGCTTCCCACCCGATATGGCCGAGTTTCATGAACTGAACGACGATGAGCGGCAGCAGCGAAAAAACCAGGATCAGCAGCCATCCTGTCAGGTCGGGCGGTTGCACCGACAGCACCTCCGCAACCACCGGTATATAGGTGGCGCCAAGCAGTAGCGCGATGCCGATGATGATGGATAGCCAGACAAAGTGATTAGTGGTGACTTCGTTGGTAATGAGTGGCGACATGCTGCTGCGCATGTTGAATACATGCCATAGCCTGGCAAAGCCAAAGGTCAGGAAACTAATGGTGACAGCCTCAGGCTGCGTCAGTTCGAGGACTACGAGGGCAATAGCAAAAACCGCCAGCACCGCGGCTGCGATCAGCGCGCCGTAGCCGCCGATCGCGAACCAGTGGCGGCGTTGGAGAATGGGCTCGGCGGGATCACGTGGTGGGCGATCCATCACCCCGGCTTCGCTGCGACTCAGGCCGAGTGCGAGAGCCGGCATGACATCCGAGACAAAATTGATATAAAGAATCTGTAACGGCAGCATGGGCAGAGGAGCGGCGACCACCGATGCCGCTGATATGGCCATAATCTCGCCGAGATTTCCTGACAAGAGATAGATGATGAAGCGCCGGATGTTCTGGAAGATAGTGCGGCCATGTTCGATAGCGACGACGATGGTCGAGAAGGCATCATCCTTGAGCACCATGTCTGCGGCTTCGCGTGCGACCTCGGTGCCGCGTTGCCCCATGGCGATCCCGATGTCCGCTTTTTTCAGGCCAGGAGCGTCATTGACGCCATCGCCGGTCATTGCGACGATCCGGCCGGCATCCTGGTAAAGGCGGATCAGATTCAGTTTCTGTTCCGGACTGATGCGCGAGAACACCGAACGTTCCAGGAGCGTATGGCGCTCTTCGTCATCCAGTTTGTCCAGATCTTGTAGCCGCTCAGCTGCCAGCGCCGGTTTGTCGCTGCCGCTCAGGCCGATCTCGGCGGCAATCGCCTGGGCTGTGGCGGCATGGTCGCCCGTGCCCATCACCACGCGTATACCGGCGTTCTGGCAGGCGGCAACGGCCTTCTTGATGCCGGCGCGAGGCGGGTCGTACAACCCGGCGATGCCCAGCAGCACGAGATTTTCGTACGGCTCCGCCTGCTGATCGTCGACGGTCTTTTGCGCCAGTGCCAGCATGCGCAGCCCCTGGCCGGCCAGATCTTCGCTGCGCTGCTGCCAGTCAGCACGCGCATCATCATCCAGTTCTGTTTCGCCTTCAGGTGTCAAAATCCGTGTTGCGATCGGAATCACAGCCTCCGGAGCACCTTTTACCGCCACCCGGTAAGCGCCGTCGCACTCATGGAAAGTGGCCATCATCTTGAGTTCGGGATCGAAGCTCAGTTCGCGCACTTCGGGACAGCTTTCGAGCAGTTCATCCGAGGTTATTCCTGCCCCGACGGCAGCTTCCAGCAATGCGACTTCAGTGGGATCGCCAAGCGCACCTTCGTCACCGAGGCTGGCGTTGTTGCATAGCACACCTGCTTCAAGTGCCGCCTGCAGTTCCGGTGTCGCGTCGAGTTCCAGCGATGTGTCATCCAGGCTGAAGCTGTCATCTTCATCAGGGTTCACCTCCACGGTACCGCGTGCCAGTGCCAGGCGGGAGAGACTCATGTGGTTCTCTGTCAGCGTGCCTGTCTTGTCAGTAAAAACAAGATTGGCCGCGCCAAGCGTTTCCACAGCGGACAGGCGTTTCACCACGGCATTGCGCCGCGCCATGCGCCGCATACCCTGAGCTAGCGCCAGCGTGGCTACTACCGGCAGACCTTCCGGCACCGCGGCAATGGCCAGTGCGATAGCGGTTTCAAGCATGATCAACAGCTCTTTACCGGCAATCAATCCGGTTCCGGCCACTATCACGGCGACGCCCAGGGTGAGCCAGACCAGCCGTCGCCCGAGTACATCCAGACGTTTCTCAAGCGGGGTGGCCGATTGCTCGGCTTCTTCCACGAGGCTGGAGATGTGCCCCAGCTCAGTCTGCATGCCGACAGCCACCACCACGCCACTGCCGGAGCCCTGGGTGACGGCGGTACCTTTGTAGACCATGTTGCGGCGTTCGCCGAGGGGCGTGTCCTGGTCTGGCAATGCCTCCACGGTCTTGTCTGCCGCCACTGATTCACCCGTTAACGCGGCCTCGTCACACTGCAATGCATTGGCTTCGACCAGGCGCAAATCGGCGGCGATCATATCGCCGGCTTCGAGCAACACCAGGTCGCCCGGCACCAGCGCTTCGGCATCGACTTCCCTGACCTCTCCGTCACGGCGTACACGCGCCTGCACGGTACCCATGCGTTGCAGTGCTTCCATGGCGCGGGTCGCGCGCAACTCCATGGTGAATCCGATAACCGTGTTCACCAGAACCGCAGCACCGATCGCAATGCTCTCGACAGTCCGACCGAACAGGGCGGCCGCGGCAGCAGCGCTCAGTAACAGAATAACCACCACGCTTTTCAGCTGATCGAAAAAAATCCGGATGACTGGCCGGCTGGTCGCTTCACGCAGGCGATTAGGCCCATATCGCCTGCGCCTTTTCGCTACCGTGTCGCCATCCAGCCCTTGCTCTTGCTGCACGTCCGCCTGATTCAGCACCTCTTCAACCGGCGTGGTCCATACGTGCTCGAATTTATCGGGGAGGGCGCTCATCAGGATCGGGTGGGCAGGAGCATCGCACAGTGACGGGGCGGCATTTGCATCGCCTGGTCAATCGTTCTGCATTGAGTGTATTGCTTCGATCGCGGGTTCAATCGCCGTTGCGTGATCGTTGATATCCGCCCAGGGATCGCCCTTCTGGCCCAGGCGACGACGGAGGTTCCTGAGATGCCAGCGCTGCGCTTCGACCCTGCTGTCGTGCAGTTCGTGAAGGTCCAGCGGCGTGGCCACCGGGGCGCCTGGCAGGGCGCGCAGGGAGTAGGGCATGATGCCGGTCTGGCCGTAGGAATTGCGCATGACATCCAGGTAGATGCGTTCGCCACGCTGGTCTTTGCGCTGCTCGACAGTAAGTTCCTTCGGGTACCGATCGGCGAGAAGCTGCGCTATGTTCGTCGCCAGCTCGCGAACCGTATCGAAACCGGCTTCGCCACGTAGCGGCGCGACCACATGCAGGCCGCGAGAGCCGGTGGTCATTGCAAAGGGTGCAAGACCAATCTGCTGCATGAGCTCCACGATCCGGCGGGTATTGCGGCGCACTGCTGTAAATCCCTCCTCGGTCGGATCAACATCGATAATCAGTCGATCCGGCTGTTCCAGGTGGGGCGCCCGGGATAGCCAGCCATGCAGGGCTACCACTGCCTGGTTGGCGAGATAACTCAGGGTCGCCGAATCATTGCACAGCACATGCTCTACGGGTTCTTCTTTTGAACCACCGGCTCGCGGGACTTCAATGGTCTTTATCCAGTTCGGGAAGTGCTCGGAACTTCTTTGCTGAATGAATCCATCGGCATCGATGCCGTCCGGAAAACGCTGCAGGGTGAGAGGGCGGTCCTGCATATGCGGGACCATGACCTGTGCGACCTCGCGATAGTAATCGATCATCTCACCTTTGGTGATCTCGCTGCCGGGAAACAGGACTTTGTCAATATTCGATACCGCTACACTACCATTCTCGGATCGTTCTTCAGTCATTTCACTCGGGCTCCTCACGTACCACCTCGTTCGCATTCTTGTCATGCCGGAGACCGAGAAAACGCGGGTGTCGCAGACGTCCAGCTCCCGTCCATTCAGTAAAACCGATTTCTGCCACCCGCTTCGGCTCGACCCAGTGAACGCCGCGACCGGCGGCAGCAACCTGCTCTCCGGCATACGGGGAATCCTTGCGGGTCTCGGCTTTGAGCTGTTGGCCCAGATCGTTGAGTGTCTGTTCGTTGAACCCGGTTCCGACTTTTCCGGCATAACGCAGTTCTCCGTCCGCGTAATAACCTAGCAGCAATGCGCCAAAACCACTGCGGCTGCCTTTGGGCTCAGTATAGCCGCCGATCACCAGTTCCTGCTGATTGATGCACTTGAACTTTAGCCATTGCCGCGAACGGCTGTGTTGATAGGCACTGTCCGCGCGTTTGGCTATGAGACCTTCCCAGCCCTTGCTGCAGGCACTCTCATAGAAGGCTTCCCCCGATGTGTTGCGGTGGCTGGTGTAGCGCAACGGGTCTGAAAAGCTGAAGTTGCCACGCAGCAGTTTCTTGCGGGAGCGCAGTGGCAATGCTGTCGTATCATAGCTGTCGAGATACAGCACATCGAAAAGATAGAGATAGACCTTGATACCACTTTCCCGAGCCGCATCCGGATTGCTGATCCCCATCCGCCCCTGCAGGCGGGAGAAACTGGTCAGGTTACCTTCGAAGGCAACGATTTCTCCGTCGGCGATAAAATGCTGCTGAGGCTGATCCACAAGCGCATCGATCAACTCGGGGTAGGTTCCATTGAGATCCGGCTGATTCCTTGACAGGATGTGCAGGCGGCTCTTGCGCCGGAATATCAGGCACCGTTGCCCATCAAGCTTGCGCTCGAAAATCCACTCCGGCGATGAAAAATGATCGTCGGTCAAAGTCGCCAGCATCGGCGGCATCCAGTCCGGCATCGGCTTGCATGCCAGTGCCTTGCGCGCATCGTCGCTCAGCGCATCGCGCCAGTCATTCATGCGCGGATTCCTGTGCCGCGACATCATCCAGATCGCGGCCGGTCTTCACCGAGGCGGGTTGGGTGCTGGTCGGGCGACGCCGGGCATCGGCGTGTTCATCGTTCATCTTGATGGCTAGCCAGCGCGCTTTTTTCCCGCCCTCGATGCGCTTGAGTGCATAGCCGCCCTGCAATTTCTCTCCCTCGAGCCACACTTCGATGAGCCCGTCCGCCAGCGCTTCTTGCATGCCCTTGCGTTGCTCGTCCTTGCGCGCGCGCAGGTTTTCATAGGTGCCGGTGTCCCAGACCAGCACCGTGCCGGCGCCGTATTCACCCTCGGGAATGACGCCTTCAAAATCAATGTAGTCCAGCGGATGATCTTCAGTCTGGATGGCAAGTCGCTTGTCGCGGGGATCGGTGGAAAGTCCTTTCGGAACTGCCCAGGAGGCAAGAACGTCGTCGATTTCGAGGCGAAAATCGTAATGCAGACGCGAAGCATCATGTTTCTGTATTACGAAGCGGCGGCTATCGCCGGATTTGGCCTGTTCTCCGGCGGGTTCGCGGGTTTTGCGGAAATCGCGTTTGCGACGGTAGGTTTCGAGTTTGTCCTGCATAGATCACCGGCGGCTCATATGACAGCCGTTTGTTCTGCCAGGGTATTTCCGACCACTGCCTTCGCCTTGCGCTGCGCTTCATCGCTGGCAGCATGAATGATAACGACAGGATATCCGGCCTTGAGCGCATTCCGTACCAGTCCCTTGAGTACATCTTCGCGCAGCCTGAGTCCGCGTACGGCGCCGGCAATACCTCCGATCAGGGCCCCGTAGCCGAGCACGATCAAAGGCCCGACCACGGGCGCGCTGACGAACAATGCGGGCGCTAAGACTTCGGTAACGCCTGCTATTAATGCGCCGGTGGCGGTCCCGGCGGCCCCTCCAGTGACCGTCTCCCGCTTCATGGTGTCGCGGCTGGTATCCGGTTCCGGCTGGATTGCACGGTCGATGTTGGTGGCGCCCGGCATCAGTTGCACCACTTCAGTATCTCCGAGCCTGGCATCTCCGAGCGCCATCAATGCAGCTTCAGCCGCGGCGGTATCCGGGTATATAGCCACTACCTTGTGCGCATAGCGTCGCATTTTTTCGGGATGCTCAGTGTGCGGTAGTCTGTGCACCGGGTTGAGATACTTCCTCGAGAATTTCGGCGCTGATGTGCTCCAGTTCGTGATGACGCGCCAGGTCAGCAAGCGCCAGAACCCCGATAAAATCTCCCTGGCTGTTTTTTACCAGGAGGCGGCGAACCTGGTGTTCCTCCATGATGCGTGAGGCCTGCTGCAGGTCATCGCTGTCATTGCAAGAAAATGCTTCACTGGTCATGACATCGTTCACTGAGGTGTTATCAGGATGCGAACCATTGGCAGTGGCACGTATAGTAATGTTCCGATCGGTGATGGCGCCGACGATTTTTCCGTTCTCATCTGCTGGTAGCATCCCAACGTCCAGATCCCGCATCTTTTCGGCAGCTTTTCGAATCGCTGCGTCGCGTGAAATACTTTCGAAGCTGCGGGTCATGATGTCTTGCACTTGCATAGTAGTTACTCCCTGACGTGCATGTGTGTTTTCAGCGCGTTCATTTGTCGCTGCCAACGCAGAATTGCGTAAATCGCATAAAACCATTCTCGCCGTGCGCCATCATTGAAAAAACGCAATATGTTCTGGCTTGCAGTTTTAAAAAAATCAGCTTGTCTGTTGGTGGTTTTTGATATTTCTCAATGCTCGATAGCGACTCGGATTCTAGTCTGACCAGACTACGCAAGCAGGCAATAGACACATTCCTTCCAGTGCCGTATTCGCCGTGCGCCGGCAGTCATAAGTGGCATGATCAGGGAGTTTCCATGGCAAAGGCAGCAGGCGACGGAACGGCATCAGACAGTAAAGAACGCACGACGACTGCGCCCTTGGGCACACCCGATATAGATCACCGGCAGGGCACCAGGCCACGTACGCTGATGCTGGCGAGAATGCGCTGGCCCGATGGGCAAAGCGCGGCTGGACTTGTGTACGATATCGGTCCAGGTGGTATGTTCGTGGTTAGCGGAGCCGGTCCGGAAGGCAGCAGCTGCGTCGACGTGGTTGTAGGGGGTGGAGACGCATCAGTGCGGATCAAAGGGTTTATTGTGCATCGCCACAAACACGGTTTCGGCTTGATGTTCCGGCGCCTCGACCGCAGTGCCCAGGACTTCCTTCGGACTTGTCTGGGCGTGGATCTGCAATAAAAAAAGCTTATAAGGCCCTCGCATAGAAGCGCATTCCCACTCTGGCTGGCTATATGTCAGCCCTCCTGGAAGCTATTTAGTGTTTGCCCCGATACCGGGGGGTGGTAGTGGAGACTAAGCTCTGTTTCTGAAGCTGGTGGCTCGCAAGCCTGTTGCGATACCAGGAGTCATTACCAAGAGGGTGCTGCGTATCACTCAGACGGAGCGGTGCGTGTGCAGGCTGGAAGGACAACCGGGAAAAGCGAACTTGAAGTGTGGTGGCAGAGTGTGGCTAGCCGCACGGGACAGCACGCTCTGCGGAATCCGCCGGTGGACGGGGGATAGCTGCAGCACATAGACCATCGGTCGAAGCGAACAGGTGTCTGATCGCCGGGCACTATAGCCCGGAAATACCGACATCGAAGGAGCGAACAAATGTCGAAGGCGAGAATCGAAACAACAACGCAGAGCTGGAACGGCAGTACCCATCACCTGGCTAATGAATTTATCGGCGACAGCATTTACAGCTCGTCACCGCCACTGGCGCTGTGGCAGGAAGCAAAGCCCAAGCGCTTTGTTGCGCAAAGTGTGATTTATCGGGAAAGTGATTCGATCGACAGGGTATACCTCGTTCGCGGCGGCATGGTGAAGTTGCTCAGTTATCTGCCGAACGGCCGGGCCAGAATCGTCCGTTTGCATGCCAGGAATCACTGGATAGGACTGGAGGGTCTGCTGGGGCATGCCTACGAACATACAGCGATGGCTGTCGGTGATGTCGAAGTCGAGCATATTTCCATTCATAGTCTGAGGCGCCTGTACCGGGATGATCCCCGTGCGCTTGGAGAATTGCTGCAGCAGTGGCATGGTGATCTTACGCAGGCGGATCGCTGGATTTCCGATTTTTCAACCGGAGGCATCAAGTCGCGGGTCGCGCGTTTGCTGGAATACCTGGCGGAACTTGAAAGTGATGAGCCGTCCGATCAGGTAGAACTGCTTACGGTCCACGAAATGGCTGAGATCATCGGTGTCACGCAGGAAAGCGTGAGCCGGATTCTGGCAGCATTCAAGCGCAATGCGATTTTGCAGAGACAGACTGATCCGCGTCGCGAAATTTATCGCCTGGACACCGGCAAGCTGCAGCATGAAGCGAGAAAATAGTCCGGGCGATCTAGAGCTGGAATTCGCGCATCTCGCCTGGCTTGAGCTGGTAAGTCTCGGCTTTGATGCCGATCTGCATGGGGAGCTCAGCGGATGGATGCGTGCTGACGCGCACGCAGGTGGTGGTCACATGCAGATCGAGGACGTGCTGTCGGTAGCGGATATTGAGAGTGAGACTTTTCAATTCCTCGGGCAGGCTGGGATTCAGCCACAGAACATCGCCGCGCGTCTCGATTCCGGTGAAACAGCGCTGGATAAGATCGACGGTGCCAGCCATGGCGCCGGTGTGAATGCCTTCGGGCGTAGTGCCGCCCTGAACATCCGTGACGTCACTTTCCAGCGCCTGCATAAACAGCGGCCAGCTTTCCGGGCGATTGCCACGCGCCAGAACCCAGGAATGTACCACCCGACTCAAGGTGGAGCCGTGTGAGGTGCGCCGCATGTAGTAGTCGACATTGCGCGGGATGGTATCGTGCTGAAAGGCGTAGCCGAGTCGCGCAAACAGGTCGCTAAGCTCTTCGGCCGAGAACAGGTAGAAAAGCATGACTACGTCGGCCTGTTTGGAGACCTTGAAACGGTTCGGCGTCTTGTTTTCAGACTCCAGAATGCGGTCCAGGCGATGAATGTCGCCGTATTTATGCTGATAGCCCTGCCAGTCGAATTCTTCCAGCGACTCATAGCCTTCGAACTGGCTGATGATGTCGTCATCGTGAAACGGAATGCACATGTTCCGGCTGATTTCATCCCAGTGCGTGAGTTCGTCCCGCGACAGATCCAGTAGCTGCGAAAGCTCGTCAAAGCGTTGTGAAGGCAGCACCTCGCGCAACTCACAGGCTCGCTGCAACACCCAGACCACCATGACATTGGTGTAGGCATTGTTGTTCAGTCCCGACTGCCCGGCATCCGGGTAGGCATCGTGATATTCGTCAGGGCCCATGACATTAAGAATTTCATAACGCTCGCGCGTGTCATTCCAGGTGGTAATACTGGCCCAGAAGCGTGCGATCTCCAGGATCATCTCAGCGCCATAGAAAGACAGAAATTCCAGATCACGCGTGACTTCATAGTACTGCCAGATGTTGTAGACGATGGCGGCGTTGATATGGCGTTGCAGGCGGGAGTTGTCCGGCAACCAGTTACCGGAGCGCGGATTCAGGTGCAGGCGCTGGCTTTCCTCGCGACCGTCACTGCCGCTCTGCCAGGGATACATGGCGCCGCGGTGTCCGGCGGCGCGGGCGGCCCGGCGCGCTTCGCCGAGTCGACGGTACCGGTAGCGCAGCAGGGCGCGGGTAATCTCCGGCATGCGCAGGTTCAGAATCGGAAAGATGAAAAGCTCATCCCAGAAAATATGCCCCCGGTAGGCTTCACCGTGCAGGCCGCGTGCGGGCACACCGACATCCAGATCCATGACGTGCGGTGAAATCGTCTGTAACAGGTGCAGAATGTGCAGCCGCAGGATGAGCTCAGTGTGTTCTTCCGCTTCAGGATCGGCGTGCTCGATGTCAAAGTCGAAGCGCTGCCAGAGCAGTTTCCACGCCAGCATGTGACGCGCGGCCAGCGCCACAAAGCGGCCGGCATCGGTGACAGCCTTGCGTGCCTCCAGACCGGATTCACTGATAGCGTTATCGCGAGAGGTGAACAGCGCGACGATCTTCTCTATCTGTACCGGGTGTTTCGGCTCCATATCGAGTCGGTAGTGATGGGCGATGTAGTCCTCATCCTGTTCCAGTTCAGGCGTCACTTCGATCAGTTCGTCGCCGCGCCAGAAGCGCGTCGTGGCCGCCTCGGCGATGTGGACATGTGACTGACTGGTCTCGACCTGCAGCACCAGCGTGTGGTTGTCGATGGATTCCGTCAGCAGGGGAACCAGGTGCTTGCCGTTCAGACTGCTGTAGCGCTCGACGCCGTCGTTGGTGACGCGTCCATCCAGGGCGCTGCTAACTTCGATGACACCACGCCAGTTCTCGGCCTCGATAATGGTTTCCAGGGCGGCGAGGTGCGGCTGTTCGATTGACACAAGGCGACGTTGTTCGATACGCGTTTCGCGAGCCTCGTCATCACGAATGCGCAGCGTGCGTTTCATGATCGCCTGTTTTATGTCCAGCTCCTGGTGGTATGACAGGATCTCCACCGAGCGCAGGTCGAACCATTCACCTTCCTCGATGCGGAATGTCAGTGACAGCCAGTTCGGCGCATTAACCAGGTCTTCGTTTTCGATGGTCTTGCCGGCGATATCGGTTTGTAGCCGGTTATAGCAGCCGGAAATATAGGTGCCGGGGTAGTGGACTTCGTTCGCGGTCGATTCCGGTGCGGCACCACGCGTCGCGAAATAGCCGTTGCCGACCGTGCACAGCGCCTCGCGCAGCGCCTCCTGTTGAGGGTCGAACGCTGTATAGACGAGTTTCCAGCCGCTCATGCCGACGAACTATCAAGTCTGTCGCCGAGCCGCTCTAGAAATTGCTCCACCGCATCCGGATTATCAAGTCGGTAGCTTGCGCCCGTCGGTCGCGACGCCGGAGCCACGAGGATACCGACACCCGCCGTCCCGAGTTCACGGAATACATCTTCGTCGGTTACGTCATCACCGATATACAGCGGAACGAACCGTCCCGGATCCATGTCGAGCGTCTGCATCAGCCAGAGTAATGCCTTGCCCTTGTCCCATTCGATGTCCGGTTGCAGTTCGAAGATCTTCTTGCCGCTCGACAGTCGCAAACCGGAAGTGGCCACCTGTGTCTCCTCGACCGCCTGCCGCACCTTTTCCACATCGGCGTCGTCAACCTGACGATAATGCGTTGCAATGGAGAAACGCTTGCGCTCCACCTGGCAGTTCGGGACTGCGCTGAGTTTATCCCGTAGCATCTGCTCCGCCTGGTCGAGGACAGGCAGGTATTCTTCGCCTTCCTGATACTCGGCGCGCTCGTTATCAGGACCGGCGATGTCAAAGCCGTGGCTGCCCGCATACCAGATATTTCTGATGCCGACGCGCTCGCGTACATCAGCAAGATCGCGGCCGCTGATAATGGCGCATTCGGACAATCTGCACAGACGTTCCAGCGTCTGCCGCATGCTGTCTGACAATACGGCGTCCTCCGGCCGTGCAACGATCGGCGTCAGGGTGCCGTCGTAGTCGAGAAAGATCGCCAGCTCCTGGTTGTCGCCCGGCATGATTTCGTCGACGCGATCGAGCGCGGAAGGTAATTGCTGCGCCGGCGCGCCTCCGGCAAGGTGTATCTCGGCAAGATCGCGCACCACCAGGTCAGCGCCATGTTCGCTCAGGCCGTCAGCTACGTCACCGCGATTGACGCCGATGACGCAGCCGTAGCCGGCGGCCTTCGCGGCCTGTACCCCGACCATGGCGTCTTCGACGCCAATGGTGCGTTGCGGCTCGCTATTCAGGCGGCGACAGGCTTCCAGAAACATGTCCGGCGCCGGTTTTCCCGGCACGTCCAGCTGCTGCAGATCCCTGCCATCGACGCGTGCGTCGAACAGCGCAGTGATGCCGGCGGCTTCCAGTACCGCCTGGCAATTGCGGCTTGAGGACACTACGGCAATCCGCTTGCCGGCTTCGCGCAACACGCGAATCAGGTCAATGGTCGAGGTGTACACTTCGACCCCGTCGCTGCGCAGCGTTTCCATGAAAAACCGGTCTTTGCGGTTACCCAGCCCGCTGATGGTCTCCTGCTTGTCAGGCCCATCCTGCGGTTCACCGGCCGGCAGCTCGAGGCCGCGCGCATCAAGGAAACTGCGCACGCCGTCGTAGCGAGGCTTGCCGTCCACGTAGTTCAGGTAATCGCTCTCGATATCGAAGGGCTGGTAGGGTTCGCCCGGCGCCACATGTTTCGCGAGGTAATCGTCGAACATGCGTTTCCACGCCGCGGCATGTACTTTCGCGGTGCGGGTGATCACACCGTCGAGATCGAAGACCATGGCGTCGAAACGTTCCGGTGCAAGCTCGGCACCGGGCGCCGCGGTCTCGAGATCGCTCAGGCCCGGATTGGTCGAGGTCGCTTGCTCGTTCGGTAAAACAATCATGATTCGGATTCCGCTGGTTATTACTGCGACACGTGCAACTGTGTCTTTCGACACCGGCAGCATCGCGTGACAGGGCGGAGAGGGTCATTGAAAATTATCAATGAAACAGGATCAATGCGCCTGACAGTCCGGGCAGTACCAGGCGGTGCGCCCGCCGACGCGGAGCGTTTCCGGTTCACCTTTGCAGCTGGGGCAATGCCCGCCCTCGCGGCGTTGCGGCAGCAGAAAATCATCCGGCATCTGTTGCGGGTCAGCCTGCGCATCGATGGCTGCTTCGAGTACCTTGCGCAGCGCAGCATGAAGACGCTTCAGATCATCCTCAGTCATGTCTTCCATGGATCGGCGCGGGTGCAGTCCGGTCTGGAAAAGAATTTCATCCGAATAGACATTGCCGATGCCGGCCATGATCTGCTGGTTCATCAGCCAGGACTTGACCGCGCCGCGACGTCCGGAAGCCAGCTGAACGAAATCTTTGGCGCTGATGTCCAGGGCGTCAGGCCCCAGCTTCTGATCCTGGATCAGGCTTTCCGGTGTGTCGCAGAGACTGATCTTGCCCAGTTTGCGCGTGGCGATGTAGGCCAGCCGGGCGCCGTTGTCGAACTCGATCAGACACTGGACAGCATCCGGCGCCGATTCCGATTGCTTTAAATATTGCAGTCTGCCGGTCATGCCGAAATGCAGCGCCAGGCAGCTGCCATCGCCATCCAGCCCGCCGAAAAGGTATTTCCCGTGCCGGCCGGGTGGATACAAAGGACCTGCCGTCGAGCGCGCGCCCCAGGCCCTGGGGTGTGGTTCCTTCCAGCAGACTGCGGCCCTCGGTATGCACGTGGGCGATACGCTGGTGCCGGGCATGGCCATCAAAGTGGCGCCTGTAAACCTCGACGTCCGGCAGCTCGGGCATCAGCGTTGCACCGGTTCGCGATCGCCAGCCAGTCGGTTGTAAAGCCAGGCGAACACAGCGCCGCCGATCAGTCCGTCCGCCAGGCCCCAGATCAACCCGATGAAGCTACCGGCGGGCGTGAAGGTATAGCCGCGATAGATCCTTCCGATCAGCGTCATTTCGCTGCTGGCGCCGTCAAAGGCGATGACCCACCAGGTGATCAGGAACAGACCGACACCCAGCAGCAGGGCGCTGGTCACGGCAAACGAGCGAATATTCAGTTTCATGGGTGGGTTCTCCCTTTCATGTGAAAGCGTGACTGCGCCGGTCGATCCCGCGGCGCGCGCGCAGCTTGCGCAAAATCTTCCGTTATGCGCTGCGAACCCGCGGCGAACGACTGGCGGGGCACTGCCGGGGCCCGGCCCAGCAGCCCGGTATTAAAAGCGATCACCACAGTGCTTAATGCCATCAGGGCGGCAGCGAGGAGAATAGGCACCAGAATGCCGGCGCTGTAGCCAACACCCGCTGCCAACGGGATTGCAATCAGGTTGTAGCCACCCGCCAGAGTCAGGTTCTGTACCCGCTTGCGGCGTGCCGCGCGCGACAGCGCAAGCAGAGTGATGATGTTGCGCAGATCGCCGCTCACCAGCACCAGGTCGCCGGCTCTGACATCCAGAACCGTCCCCGCCCCGACCGCGATACCAAGATCCGCCTGGATCAGGGCCGGCGCATCGCGGTCGCTGTCGCCCACCATGGCGACGCGCAGGCCACGTCGCTGCAGTTCGCGGATAGTGGAAGCCTGATCCGCCGGCGCCACCTCGGAGAAATACTCATCCAGCTCCAGCTCCCGCGCCACGCTGCGCGCTGCCGCTTCATCGTCGCCAGTCAACAGCATGCAGCGCAGGTTCATTTGCCGGAGCTGCGCGACCGCGATGCGCGATTCATGCCGGACCGCATCGACCAGCGCAATTGCGCCGATGGCCTGGCCGTCACGAAGTACGAAAATCACGCTGTGACCCTGGTCCCGCCAGCGTTCCAGCACCGCGTTGTGGGGTTCGACACCATGCTCGCGTGCCAGACCGGTGTTGGTAACCTGCAGCCGGTGTCCATCTACCTGTGCAGTGACGCCCAGACCGCTGTCATCGTGAAACTTTTCGATCGGCAGGAGATCGAGGCCGCGCTCCGAGGCGGCGCGCACGATGCCTCTGGCGACCGGATGTTCGGAAGCGTCTTCCAGAGACGCCGCCAGGCGCAGAATTTCTTCTTCAGTGAAGTCGCCAAAAGCGAGCATGCCGGCGATATCGAAGCGTCCCGCAGTGAGAATTCCGGTTTTGTTGAAGATGATCGCGTGCAGATCACGGGCGCGCTCAAAGGCACTGCGGTTGCGAATCAGCAGACCGTTCCAGGCACTGACACCCGCGCTTGCCATTATCACCAGCGGCACCGCCACCGCCAGCGCCTGTGGGGAAGCGATCAACAGAACGGCCAGTGCACGCCTCAGCGTGAAATCGTATGACTGGCCCAGTCCGAGCCATGCCAGCACCGTCAGCAGGGTCACTGCCAGTACTGCCCAGGTCGCCCATACCGCCGCTCGATCCGCCAGTTTACGCACCCGTGAGTGGGAGGACTGCGCCTCACGCACCATTTCGACCGCCTTGCCGAGATAGCACCGCGCACCGGGCGCTGTCACCCGAACCTTGATAGGTCCTTCGATATTGAGAGATCCCGCGAGCGCCTGCTGGCCCGGCATTCGCGCCACCGGCATCTTCTCGCCGGTGAACATCGACCGGTCCAGGTGCGTGTTCCCGGTGCTGATGACACCGTCAGTGGGCACCGTTTCGCCGGGCTGGACGACGATCAGGTCGTCCGGTTTCAGCGAGTCGGTTGCGACATCCTCAACGCTGTTGTCGCGGCGCAGCCGGTGCGCCTGACCGGGAAGCAGCCCGGCCAGTGCATCGAGTGAACCGGATACCCGCATCACCGAGCGCACAGCCAGCCACTGCCCGAGCAGCACGATGTCGATCAGCAGGGCGAATTCGAGGAATGTCAGCTGCCCCGGCAGTCCGGCTGCAACCAGTCCGGCATAGAGGTAGACAACAGTGATAGCTATGCCGATCAAGGTCATTGCGGCTGGCCGGCGCTGACTCATCTCGGCAGCCCAGCCCCTGAGAAACGGCCAGCCAGCGTAGAAATAAATCGCCGAAGCGAACAGGAATGCGAGTATCGGAGTGCCCCGGAAATTCTGCAGCAACTCGAACCCCGACAGGCTGTTCAGCAACGGCGACAGCAGCAGGACTGGTAGCGTGAGCAGTATCGATACCTGCAGGCGCCGACCCAGGTCGGTCAGTCTGCCGATGGGCGGCGCGAACGCGTGTTGGCCGCGCTCGCGTGGCTCCGCATGGCTCATGGCCTGACCTTATTCTTCCAGGGTAAAGGTAATCTTGGCGTTTATGCGATAGCGGGTGATGCGGTTATCTTCCACTTTGGCTTCCATCTCCTTGATGTAGATCGAACGGATGTGACGCACACTTTCCGCCGCCGTCGTTACGGCATTCTGCGCAGCAGCTTCCCAGCTCTGGTCGGACTCCGCCAGCACCTCGATTACCTTGAGCATTGACATCGATTGCACTCCCTGACCCATGATGTCACTGCATGGTAGAGGGTCCATTTGCACTGTCATTGATAAACTTCAATGATTATTCCGGCCAGCCGCGCGATTTTTGCCTCATGCTCCAGGGTGGCAAAAAACGCGCGGGAGAGACTGAATGGCAATAGACGAAAAGCTGGTGCAGGCGGTCTGGGAAAAAGCCCGGGGTATGCCTGATCGTGATCAGACGGAATGGCGCCGCGACCAGTGTGGCGCATGGTTGCATCGCTTCCAGTACAACAACGGCAAGTCCGAATATGGATGGAAAATACTGAACGTGGTAGCCGGCGGAGATGATGAACTGGAGAACCTGCAGCCCTTTCATTGGGACAATACTTTTGATATCGAACAGGGGCGGCCGCGATGCCGGACCAGTGCTGACCGCGCCGGCATCACGCCGGGGCAGTACGTTGATCAACCTCGCAACACGAGCGCCTGATGGCACAGGCCTCACAGCTGAGTTAAACGGAGCGGACAATGAGTGGCAAAGACGGGAACGTGGCCGAACGCGGCCGGCAGGATCGCCTGATCAAGGAAAATGTGCATGACCCTTACATGACGCGCAGTAAACCTGTCGAACCTACTGTGTGTCCTGAATGCCGGGTTGTATTCACCAGCGGCAGGTGGCAGTGGCTGGCGGAGATTCCCGAGGGGGCCAATAGTGAACTGTGCCCGGCCTGCCAGCGCATCCATGACCGGGTGCCGGCAGGAATCCTGACGCTGCGCGGTGAATTTCTCGCCCAGCACCGCGATGAAATCATGAGCCTGGTGCACAACAAGGTGGATGCGGAGAAGGCGCAGCATCCCATGAAGCGTCTCATGAATATCGAGGATGAAGAAGATGAAGAAGGCGGCGTGGTGATTACTTTCACCGACGTGCATCTGCCGCGTGGCGTGGGTGAGGCTATTGCGCGTGCCTATGAAGGCGACCTCGACATTCATTACACCGAAGAGGCGGGTATCGTGCGGGTTTACTGGACGCGCTAGTGCTGGCGGCATCAGGCGCTGTCATGGCCGTTGAGCAGATACTGCTCGGCGCGCGCCAGTGCTTCGGGCGTGCCATGCACGATCAGAGTGTCCTGGGCCTGGATGCGCATGTTCGCATCGGGATTGGCACCCCTTATGCCATGGCGTCGCACGGCTGTGACATGTACCCCGTGCTCGCTCAGACGCAGTTCGCCCAGCGTCTGGCCTGCTGCAAAAGCATGGGCCGGAATCGCAATGATGCCCAGCCGCTCGCGGCGATTTTCAGGCCTTCGGCCATTGAAGAGGCCACGTAACAGTCGATAGCGGTCGGCGCGAATCCGGTCGCTGCGTTCCACTACACGCGCGACCGGAACCCCCAGCAGAGTCAGCACATGTGTCGCGATCGCAAGGCTGGTTTCCAGCGTGTCGGGAATGACTTCGGTTGCTCCGGCGGCCAGCAACTCATCGAGGTGCTTTTCGTCAGTCGCACGAACCAGCGCACTGATATCGGGCCGCAGCATGTGCACGTGTCCCAGCGTTTTGAGCGCTGCACGCCAGTCATCGAAGGTGATGACCACCGCCTGTGCGCGTTCCAGTCCGGCGGCCGCCAGAATATGACGACGGGTGGCATCGCCATAGGTGATGCGCTCGTCCTCGCCAGCCGTTTTCAGGCGGGAGGGATCGAGATCCATGGCGATGTATTCCACCTTTTCCTCATCCAGCAACCAGGCAACATTTTTCCCGACCCGGCCATAGCCGCACAGGATCACATGTGAACTGAGTTCTCCGGCTGCGGACGCAACCGCGTCACTCGCGGCCGCATCGCTTTGCTGAATGCTTTTCACCGGCAGTCGTTGCACCATGGCATAGCTGTAGCGCACCAGCAGCGGCGCAGCCACCATGCTGAGCAGTACTGCAGTCAGGACCATCTGAGCGGGCGCACCTTCCAGCACCCCCATCTGTAGCGCCAGAAACAGTATCACCAGACTGAACTCGCCGCTGTGCGCCAGCGCAATGCCGGTGCGCGCGGCGGTGGCCAGCAGGATGCCCGAGGCGCGCGTCAGGAGTCCCACCAGCAGCCCCTTGATCAGTATCAGGCCTGCCGTCACGAGCAGCACCGTTGGCCAGTTCTGCCCCAGACTTTCCAGATCGACCAGCATGCCAACGGTGATGAAGAACAGACCGAGCAGGACGTCCTGAAAGGGTCGGATATCCGACTCCACCTGGTGTCTGAATTCGGTTTCACCGACCACCAGTCCGGCCATGAAGCCGCCGAGCGCAAGCGACAGGCCCATTGCATGGGCAAATTGCGCGGCGCCCAGGCCGACTGTCAGTACCGCCAGCATAAACAGTTCCGCCGAGTGAAACCGCGCGATGTAGCGAAACAGCGGGCGGATCAGTAGCCGCCCCACAAACAGCAGAGCCAGGAAAACCGCTGCGCCCTTGGCCAGGGCCAGGGCAATGTCCGATGCCTGGGAGAGCGGGCTCCCGCTCATCATGACCGGCATGATCATGAGGAAAATGACTGTGGCAAGGTCCTGGAACAGCAATATGCTGATAGTCGCACGCCCATACAGGGAATTCAGTTCGCCCTGTTCGATGAGCAGGCGCGATACGATCGCCGTGGACGACATGGCCAGCGCGGCGCCCACTACGACGGCGGTGAATGGCGGCAGCTGTAGAGCCCAGGCCAGCAGTGCGAACACCGCCGCCGCCAGCAGTACCTGCATGCCGCCCAGTCCCAGCACCATGAAGCGATCCGCCCACAGGCGCGACAGGGAAAATTCCAGGCCGATTGTGAACATCAGAAAAACAATGCCGAATTCGGCCATCTGCTGGATGACATCGTAGTCGGGTACTACCCCCAGTCCATGCGGACCGACCACCACACCGACCAGCAGAAAACCGATAATCGGTGACAGGCCAAGCCGTTGCACGAGAGCTACCAGGAGCAGGGAAGCGATGAGGAGGATAAGTATGCTGTTGATCATGACAGCCGTAGTGTAACGCGCAAAATGGTGCTGATATGAAGATAATGTCAATCGCTTTTCCAGCTCTGGCAGTAGATTGAAAAATATCAATGCGGTGCGGCTGGCTGGTTCGGGATAATCAGCCGGAAACCGGCTCGGCTCCCTGGAGTCAATGGAGGAAGGCTATGAATCTGCAGAAACTGGAGACAACCGCCAATGCCATGGTTGTGTCTGGAAAGGGCATACTTGCCATGGACGAAAGTTCGCCCACGGCCGCCAAACGCTTGCGTGCAGTCGGCGTCGAAAGCACCGCCGAAAATCGCGCCGCCTATCGCACCCTGTTGCTGGGAACACCCGGGCTTGGTGAGTATATCAGCGGTGCCATTCTCTATGACGAAACCATACGCCAACGCACCACCGACGATGGCAGCGCATTCCCGGAGTTGATGCGCCGGCAGGGAATCATCATCGGTATCAAGGTGGACGGCGGGGCCAAGGATCTCGCCGGCCATCCCGGTGAAAAAGTCACCGAGGGTCTGGACGGACTGCGCGAGCGTCTGGCTGAATATGCCGATTTCGGTGCACAATTCTGCAAGTGGCGTGCAGTTATTACCATCGGCCAGGAGCTGCCGACGCGCGCCTGTATCGAAGCCAATGCGCATGCGCTGGCCCGCTATGCGATGCTGTGCCAGGAAGCCGACATGGTTCCCATCGTGGAACCGGAAGTGCTGATCGATGGCGACCACAGCATCGAGCGCTGTTATGACGTGACGCTGGAAACCCAGCGTGCGGTATTCGAACAGTTGTACCGTCAGGGTGTCGCATTCAGCGGCATGGTCTTGAAACCCAGCATGGTGATTTCCGGCAAGGGAGCCGCCCGGCGGGCTCCGGTCGAACAGGTTGCCGAGCAGACGCTGCGTTGTCTGCGTAACACAGTTCCCGCGGCAGTACCGGGTATCGCGTTTCTGTCCGGTGGTCAGAGTGACGAAGAGGCCACGGCACATCTGAACACCATGAATCTCATGGCGAAAAATTTGCAGCTGCCCTGGCGATTGACGTTTTCCTATGCACGGGCGTTACAGCAGGTAACGCTGGCCACCTGGAAAGGCGAGGCCGGCAATGTTGAAGCCGCGCGCAAGGTGTTGCTGCACCGCGCCCGACTCAATGCGCTCGCCAGCAGTGGCAGTTATGATCAGGCGATGGAGAAACAGGCCGCCTGAGGCATGGTGCCGGATCACCAGGGCATGTGGGTTCCATCGTACTTGATGAACGATCCCGAATCCGCCTGCGAAAAACCGTCGATGACGCTGCGCAGGCCGCGCACACTTTCCGCCGCACTGATGCCTGCGTCGGGTCCCATGCGCGTCTGCACGGCGCCAGGGTGCAGCAGCAGTACGCCGACCTTGCGCGGCCGCAGCGCTATCGACAGGCCGCGCATGCTGGCGTTGAGGGCGGCTTTGCTGGAGCGGTAGTAATAGCTGCCTTCGCTGTCGATGTCGGTGGTGCTGCCCATATGACTGGTCATCACCGCCACCAGCCGACGTTCGCTGGCGGCCACGTTGTTCAGCAGCGCTTCTGTGATGCGCATTGCGCCCAGTGTGTTGACTTCGAAAGTGCGTAACCATTGATCATAGCGAATGCCCCCTGGTTCCGGCAGGCGGTAGTCATACTCCAGATAGACCCCGGCATTATTGAACAGGATGTCGAGCGGTATGTTCTCCAGTTCCCAGGCAATGGCGCGGATGTCTTCCGCCACCGTTACGTCCAGGCGATGAATAGATACCTGCCTGCGATTGTCGGCGAGCGCATGCAGGGCCCGGGCTTCGGCCGGATGGCGGCAGGTGGCATAGACGCGCCAGCCGGCTTCTGCATACTGGGATGCCAGCTCCAGCCCGATGCCGCGGTTGCTGCCGGTGATCAGAATATTCGACATGCCGCTGCTCAGGCTCCGAACTGGCTGAGGCGGGTGGCATGCGCCAGCGCCAGGCCCATGAGCAGCTTGCCCGGTAGCAGACCCAGTCCACCCCGGCGACAGGCGGCTTCGTTAAAATGCTCGACAGCATCGGCGTGAGTACCGGGCGCATAGATCAACACCGGCACCGGATGCCAGCTGTGTCCGGCAATGCCGACGCGCGTGGAGTGATCCGTCGACACCACCAGTACCTCCGGATGCAGCTCCAGCAGGGCGGGGATGTGCCGGTCTACTGCTTCGATAACTGCCACTTTACGGGCCAAATCCGTGTCCGCATCCTCGTCACCGGCGACCCTGGCATGCAGTAGATAAAAGTTGTGCGCTTCTTTGTAATGCCGCGCCAGCAGGTCGAAGGCTGAGTCAAGATGATCCGGCACCGCCGTCACATCCATGCCGAGCAATCTGCTGAGGCCGCGGTACAGGGGCGATTGCGCAATACATATACCCTGCAGGCGAAAACGCTGGTACAGAGTTGGCAGCGGCGTATAGCGCTGGAAGCCGCGCAGCAGCATGGCGTTGCCCTGGTCTTCATCATCGAGCACTGCGTGCACGCCTGCCAGGAAACTGCGCAGCAGCTGGGCTGTGCCTCGAGCCGCCACACTCCTGGCCTCCGGTTCGCGCGGCGGGACGCCGTTCGATTGCGGGTCTGTATCGTGAATGTCAGCCGCAAGATTGCTGCCGCGCAGCACCAGTACGGCGCGGTGCTCGCCCACGGGTTCCAGAAAATATTCGCCATCGAAATCCCGCTCGACGGCGGTGCGGATTTTTTTGCACAGGCGACGGGCCAGTGCAGTCGAGATACCTTCGGGCTGCCGGTCGGAAATATGTCCATTGGCCTTGATGGTCGCGAAGTTCACGCGTGCGGCAATATCGCCATCGCGCAAATCGAAGTTGATCTCCATGGCCGCCAGTACACCGCGTTCGAGATGGAACTTGAGCGGATCGTAGCCGAACAAAGCCAGGTGACCCGGCACACTGCCAGGCTTGATACCGGGGCTTAGCAGCTCCAGCTGGCCACAGGCCGCCGAGCGGGTCACCCGATCGAGGTGCGGCGTATGCGCCAGCTCGAGTGCAGTTTTTCCAGTGGCTGCATCATGCAGTCCGCCCGCGCCATCGAGTACCAGATGAATGATGCGCCCTCCGGCGCGGGCAAGGTTCCGGCAGGGCGGGGAGAGTTTCAATTGAGCAATCATGCTTACTTCCAGTAGGGGGGCTGACCGTAGTAGTCGTAGAGTGTGATCTCGTGGTGACGATCCAGCAGCTGTGAGGGATCGAACTCGGGGCTGTTCTTTATCCTTTCCACAGTGAGATCGACATGAACCTGTTCGTGAACCCAATCGACCGATTCTAGCCACTGTGGCGCCATCAGGACCTTGCGGCCGGGCAGCCAGTTTCGGGTATCGATAACCAGGTAACGCAGCGCCCAGGACTCATCGTCGAGCAGAAAATCCTCCACGTGTCCAACTTCACCATCGCTGGCGCGGATGCGGTAGCCGGTGACTTCTTCGACAGAGCGCAGATGGCCTTCCTCCGACTCTGTTTCCATCGCTTCCGGATCAGGCTGCTCGGCGACCGGATGTACCACGCCGGCGGGATCGGGATAGGAGCCCCACAACTCCTGGCCAACCCAGTAAAAGGGCATCGCGTAATACTGGTGATAGCCGATTTCATACTGCCGCGACACCGGGGCATGCTCCTCCAGTGACGGGCATTCCTCGATCTGGTGGCGTGTCAGCCGCACCGGGAAACGGCGGCTTTGCCAGTCAGGCTGGTCAAGGAACACTGGCGAAACAATGGCTTTCCGGCCGGGTAACCACTTCGCCGTTTTAGCGACCATGTAGCGCACTACCCAGCTGCGATCGTCAAACAGGAAATCATCGCAACTGCCTATGTCGCCGTCGGTGGCGTGCAAAGTGTAGCCGGTAAGTTCTTTCATGCTTCGCAACATGGTCAGAATCCTCCCACTCTGAGCTTGTTGATTACGATGACGGCACCGCCCTGGAAGGCGTTCTCGCGCGCCGCCTTGTATTCCGGCCAGGAATCGACCATGCCGGTCAGGGTAGCGACACCGTCCTCGACAGATACATTCACCTGATCGCTGTCGACGAACGGACTCCACTGGAGTTCGTTGTTGATGCCACTTTCGATCGCCCGGTCAGGCTTGTTGGTAGTGGCAATGCCTTGATACCAGGGATAGTCATAAATCGACCAGTCGTAGATATACGGATTGTAGACAGTGGTCTCTGGCGAACTGACATCCAGAGCGTTGCGCACACCGGTCACACCGGTGGTCCGGAATGCAACATTTTCGGCTTCCGCTTTTTCCAGATAAGAGTCTACAGTGCCACTGAGATGCACAGTCTGGTTTTTTACGCTGACGGAAATCTCATAACTTTCGGTCCAGGGATTGCGGGACAAAGCGCTGCGCACCTTTTCCTCGATCTGGTCATCCGGCACGGTTTCAACCGGGCGGACTTTCAGCAGGTTGTTCACTGCGACGACACCGACAGTATTGCGGGCGTCGCGCTCGGCGGCCTTGCGGGCTTCCATGTTGTCGACCACGCCCTGCAGCGTCACCATGCCGTTTCTGGACTTGATTCGGGTTGTAAAGCTCAAGACCCGTGGGTCGTAAAGCAGGGCCTCTTCAACCGCTTCGCGTATTTCGAGATCAGATCGGGGCGGATATTTCCGTTCGCGCTCCTCAACGTCGGCGGCCCAGCTTTTGACCTCGAGCGCTGAAATGTCCACTGATTTCACTCCGCTGACCCAGGCGTCCCATTCCGCCTGCCGCCGTTCCGCGGCGCTGCCGATCGTGCCGGACAGGGACACATTGCCGCCATTGACTGCAACATCGATAAAATCATCATCGACCAGTGCATCCCAGTGCAGCCGCTTGGCGATTTCTGCAAGCAGCTCGCTATCGGGACGATCTATCTTCGCACTGACTTCTATGTTATTAGTGATACTAACGACGCCGCTAACGTTCCCGACTACGGTTTCCGAAAGCTGGCGTTTCGCCCAGGAGTCAACGGTGCCGGCGAGCGTGATATGCCCCTGCTCGCTGGCTGTCACGCTGAGTTCGTAGGCGTCAGTGGCAGCGTCATACAGCAATGCATCACGGACACTGTTCGCCAACTCCTGTGCCGAAAGGTCACGGACCGGCTCAACCTCGATCCGGTTGATGACAGAGCGCACGCCGCGCACGGTACTGGCAATGCGCGCGGCACGTTTTCGGCCCACCAGGCTGGGCGCCGTCCCGGTCAGGGTGACGATACCCTTGCTGGTGGTTACATCGACAGTATCGAACGGTGCGGCGGGATCAAGAAAGAGCTGGCTTTCCACGTGTTCCGTAATGTCGGTGTCGGCGAGAATTTCAGCGCACCGGGCGCTGAACGGAAGCAGCATCAATGCCGCCAGCAGCAGACTCATGGTATAGGTCAAAATTTTGTTATTTATAGTTATTTTTTCGATTTCCATATCCCGGCTCCAATGCTCTTCTGGTCGGAAGACGCTCAACAACGTAGCGGTCGAGCCATGGCCGGTCATTGAGATATCGCAATGCAGAATCGCCGCAGGTGCAGGTAGTCTCGGGGCGGTTGGCAGATGCAGCGAGGCATCCAGTTGTCGATAAAAATTAAAAAGCGAGTACGTCTGCACGACTTCGGTCGGTTGAGCATCGAACAGATCAGGCGCGGACTTCGATGAGCCGGCGCGACTGCCTGACAATGCGAGTATCAGGATGAATGCCAGGCAACGTGTTTGGCCGGGCCTGCCGTATCCACTGGGTGCTACCTGGGATGGCTCAGGGACTAATTTCGCACTGTTTTCAGCGCACGCCGAAAAGGTCGAGTTGTGCCTGTTCGACGCCGACGGAAAACAGGAAGTCGAACGTATCGTGCTCCCCGAAAACACGCATGAGATATGGCATGGCTATCTGCCTGATGTGCGTGCCGGGCACTTTTACGGTTACCGCGTCTATGGGCCCTACGATCCGGAGAACGGTCACCGTTTCAATCACCACAAGCTGTTGCTCGATCCCTATGCCAAGAGTCTGCACGGTGATCTCGAGTGGAACGATGCGCTGTTCGGCTATGTGGTAGGGCATGAGCAGGAAGATCTGTCGTTCGACAAGCGCGACAGTGCGCCGTTCATGCCGCGCTGCGAAGTCATCGATCCGGCTTTTACCTGGGGCATGAAGACCGATTTGAGGACGCCCTGGCACGAAACGATCATCTATGAAATGCACGTGCGGGGTTTCACTATGCTGCATCCGGAGGTGGCGGAGGAAGAGCGCGGCACCTTCGGTGGCCTCTCATCGCCCGTGCCGATCGGTTATCTCACCGATCTGGGCATCACCGCTGTGGAGTTGCTGCCGGTGCATACCTTCCTGCACGATCGCCACCTGATTAAAGCCGGGCTGCGCAATTACTGGGGCTATAACTCGATCGGATTCTTTTCCGTTCACCCTGAATATCTCGGCCGCGGCGGCATCCTCGAGTTCAAGACCTTCGTACAGTTGCTGCATGATAATGACATAGAGGTGATTCTCGATGTTGTCTACAACCATACCGCCGAAGGTAATCATCTGGGACCTACGCTGTCGATGCGCGGCATCGATAATAAGTCCTACTATTACCTGATGGAAGGAGCGGAGCGCTACTACAACGATTTCACCGGTACCGGTAATGCGCTGGAGCTGCGGCATCCGCATGTACTCAGGATGGTGACCGACTCATTGCGCTACTGGGTCCAGGAGATGAAGGTCGATGGTTTCAGGTTCGACCTCGCCACCACCCTCGCCAGGGTAAATGGCGAATTCGATGAACACGCCAGCTTCCTGGACGCCATTGCACAGGACCCGTTGCTGTCGACCGTCAAGCTCATTGCCGAGCCCTGGGATATCGGCGATGGCGGCTATCAGGTGGGTCGATTTCCTCCCGGCTGGGCGGAATGGAATGATCAGTATCGCGACACGCTGCGTAAATTCTGGAAAGGTGATTCGGGTCAGCTCGGGGATCTGGCGTCGCGCCTGTCCGGTTCCAGCGATATCTACGACCGACGCGGCCGCCGTCCCTGGTCCAGTATTAATTTCGTTACCGCCCATGATGGCTTCACATTGCAGGATCTGGTGAGTTACAACGAGAAACACAACGAGAGCAACGGCGAAGACAACCGCGACGGCAGCGACAACAACAACAGCTGGAACTGCGGCTTCGAAGGCCCCACTGATTACCCGGAGATAGTGCGGCTGCGCGAGCAGCAGAAACGTAACCTGCTGGCTTCGCTGCTGCTCTCTCAGGGCCTGCCCATGCTGTATGCGGGTGACGAATTCGGCCACTCGCAGCACGGTAACAACAATGCCTACTGCCAGGACAACGAGATCAACTGGCTGGACTGGGACGCAATCGATACGGCCGGCCACGCATTGATCGCTTTCACGCGCGCACTGATTCGCCTGCGGCGCGACCATATCGTGTTTCATCGTCACCGCTTCTTTCACGGCAAAACGATTCCCGGCACCAGCATCAAAGATATTATGTGGTTGAAGCCGGATGGCGAACAGATGGAAGCGGATGACTGGCACGACTCAGGACATTCGATTGCCTGCCTGTCCAGCGGCGAAGCCGGAATCTATCACCTGACGCCAAGAGGGGAGATGGAAGTTGACAATTCCTTCATGCTTATCCTGAATGCCGGTGACCAGCCTGTTGATTATCTGCTGCCGCAGGATAACCCGGATCTGGAACCTCCGGCCCTGCTGCTGGATACCTCGCGCGATGGTCTTGAAGGCGCGCCTGAGGAATCGATCTCCAATCCCTATACCGTCGGCCCGCGCAGTCTGGTGGTGATATGGTATCGGCGCAGGGAATGAGCGGCGTGGAATTGAATTTTGTCAATGCGGACAGGCCGTGAAGCCACTAGCGTATCAGGTAGCAGTCAGGAGGATTTTTCAGATGGGTGAAAGTGAGCATGAGAGCCATCAGTTTGTCAGCGATCCCGAAGAGTGGTCGCCGTCGGTTGCCCAGAAGCTGGCGGACCAGGAGCATCTTGGCCCGCTTTCAGACGAGCACTGGCGGGTCATCAACTACCTGCGTGAACACTATCTGAGGAATAAAACCCTGCCGGTGATGAAGCTGGTGTGCCATGAACTGGATCTCGAAGAAGGCTGTGTCGGACGACTGTTCAGCAATCCAGAGGTTGCCTGGCGGGTAGCTGGCCTGCCGGACCCGGGAGAGGAGGCGAAAGCCTATATGGAATCCTCCGAAATTCCGTAACAGTGGGAATATACAATCAATGAATGAAGATCTGGACACGCTCAACCTGGTCAAACACTATTTCAATATCTGCAATACTGCGTTGCTGCATCGCAAGGACAAGCTGGTGTTCGGACCGGCGCTGGCGGTGCTCAACCGGCTGGCGTCAGGGGATACCATTCTATTGAAAGTGGTGAAGAATTCCGGGGCGGTGCTGGGCTGCTACACCACCCGCTTCATCGATAGTGAATTCACGCCGATCGAGCAGGGCCAGCAGGAGGATCCGGATACCGGTTTCACCCTGCAGCGCGGTTTTCTGGAAGATGTGGTTCAGTACTCCGACTATTACATCGAGCATCCGCAGAAACTCGACTGGAGCTGGGTCAAAGAAGCCTGATACGAATTAGTCGGTCACTACACAGACGGCCTCGGGTTCATCCAGGCGCAACACCAGGCTTTCACAGACGAACAACTGGTAGTGAATACCGTCACTGCCCGCATACCCAACGCGCATATCCTGTCCGAGAATCAGCACACCAGCATGACTGTCAACCACCACTGGCCTGTCGATGGCCGCCTTGTAGACGCCGTGAGTGCATACAGATTTGAGATGTTCTATCTGCAGCAGGTCTGTATCTTCATAATGACGGAACAGGTTGTTGTACTGCGTCGGCGGCATGGCCAGGGCGTAAGGACCGTGGAAGCCGTTATTATCCAGTGCAGTGACAGCAGTCAGTACGTTATCCAGCGCCTGATCCATATTGGTCCAGTCACCGCCTTTAACCTCTTTCCGGCCTTTGGCGCTGAGCAGACCTTCGAGGCCGAAATCCGCTTGTCCGAAGTAGATGAATTCCTCTTCGCGCCGGGCTACCGCTTCCGCGGCATCCTCCACTTCACTCAAGTTGAGCGGTATGTTCTTGTCGAGATGAGCAGCCAGCCGTCGGGTACTCAGTCGACAGGATTTGCGCAACATCGGCACCGCAATTGCCTTGCTCACCACCGCCCCGGCTTCATGACTTTCGGGCGCGCGACAGTAATCATCGAGACCCACCTCCAGTGCGGTCAGTCCGAGTCCGAAAGGCCCCTCAACCTCCAGAAAGCGTCGCCCTGTCAGTAGAGGTTTGGCTGCCTCGGCAGCAGCCGCGTCGATACGTGCCCATATTGACTCGGAGAAAGGTGCCTGGTCGCGGTTGAGGTGCTCCATTATTGTTTCTCCTTTAACGCGCCAATGGTGGGGACCGGAACAGCCGCCGCCGGCTCGGGGGCGGATTCCTCTGCTTCAGCGGCATCTTCGACTTCGGTTACCGGCGCCTCGGTAAACAGATAAGTGCGCAGCTGAGTATCGAATTCGCTGTCGGCGCGCCGCACCCACTCGATCAGCATTGCCGCGTGTTCCATCTCTTCCTGCATGTTGTGGATAAGAAGCGATTTGAGGTGAGCATCGCCGCAGGCGTCGGCCCGTTGGCGATACCAGTCGACCGCCTCAAGTTCTTCCTGCAGCGAAATCAGCGCGCGGTGCATGTCACGGGTTTCCTGGCTGAGATCTTCTGCAGCTTCGTGCAGTCCTTCATGTGCCATTTTTATTGTTCCTTTCGGTTCAATTTCTAGCGGCTGGTGCCAAAGCCTTCATCCTCGGTGTACGCCGGCACCTGCAATCCGGCGATCATCATGCCCTGGCGTACCGGCCCTTCGGGAAACAGCTTGCGCAGGTATCTGCGCCCGCCCTGCTCGGCGAAACTTGCTTCCAGCATGTCGCCGACTTCCCGACCGTTGTCCGCCGGTCCATGTTCCACGTGGTACTCGCGCAAACGGTGTATGACCTCCCAGTGCTCATCGGTAAGATGAATGCCCTGCTCGGATGCAATCCGTTTCCCCTGCTCTTCATCCCATTCCTGAGCATCCTTTTCACGGTCTTCTTTGCGGGGGCTCGGGGTGTCGAGGTTTTCGATTGTCTTTCCTGTATCTGCCATAGCTGTTTCCTCTGTTACTGTGACTGTTGATCGTTCTCGTTGAATTCGGCGCGTGCTTCAGTGAAGGAGTCCCGGAGGGTTCCATAGGCTTCGATGAAGCCCTGCTTGACACTGCCCCAGGCATCGGTGGAGCTGTGTTTCATGCCGCCGTACCATTCGGCCAGTTCGTTGCGCTGCTGTCGCAGGCCGCGCAGGGTAGCCTCGCGCTGCTGGCGCACGCTAGCACTCAAGTCCGTCCACTCGTCTCTTGCGCGGGCTTCCAGCGTGTCGATGCGGGCGTCCATATTGCGTAGCATCGCTTCGGCTTCGATCATTGCCTGATCGCGCTGGGCGGCTGAATACTGCTTCAGCGTTGCAAGTGCCTGGGCCCAGTCCTTTTGCAATGCCTGGGTATCAGCCGTCTCGGCCGGTGGCGCCGTGTCATCCGCCGGTGCTGCCCCGGCGCCGGACGTCATCAGCACAAAGATCGCGCCGAACAATAAGCCAGGCAGGCTGGCGTGGATGCGGGTGATGCGGTTGGCCATGTTGGGCTTCATTCGGATGTCCTGTGCTTTGCGTGGTGGTTTATCCGGCTCCGGAGGCTTTATCGGGGGCCGGTCGGGACCCGGCGGCTCCACTGGTGGTTCTCCGGGTTCGGGAGGTTTTACTGGCGGTTTTTCGGGACCGGGCGGCTCCACTGGCGGTTTGCCTGGACCGGGCGGCTCCACCGGTGGCTTGTCCGGAGGATGCTGTAGTTTGCCGAAGCGGCCTGATGCATTGTCATTCATGTATCACCATTGGTAGTGTTCCAAATCGGGTTATATAGCGCATTGAAATATGTCATTGCATTCAATGAGCCACTGCCGGAACGCCAATCAGCCACTGGTGCAGCCCGGATATGAACCAGACGTAGAGTGCGAGTCCCGCCACTACGGCGACAACATCGTTGAAACGCGACGCTGAGGCCGCTGGAACCGGGTGCGGCGTGCGGCGATTCATTGAGATGCGATCTGCGATTGCCCAGACCAGAAACACACCGAACAGCAGTACGTCCGCCAGCGTGCCATTGACCAGCAAGTGGGCCAGTGCCCAGAGCATGACTGCCAGTAACATGGGATGTCGGGTTATTGCCTGAATGCGGCCGGGCAGATAGGTGGCCAGCAGCAGCGGGAAGACCGGAATCAGAAGCAGTATCGAGACGTAGCGCAACCATGCGGGCGGCGTGTACAGCCAGGTCGGATCAGCGCGTGCAAGACCATAGCCCCAGATGATCAGAATCAGTCCAACGAGGGCGATTGCGCCATACAAAATCTTCCACGGGCGCAGACCCATTCGCTCCACCATGCGATTGCGCCATCCATCGTTGACGATGGAAATGGAATGCACGGCGAAGAACAGAATCAGACCAGCTACGAGTACAGTCATGCGGCGCTCCTTCAGAGTTGTGCCCGCTGTCGCAGTCTATGCAAGCAGCAATTGCGACAGGGATGCATGGGCCGGGCCGCCGCTGATATCGGGGACGATCCGCAGTTCCAGTTCGCTCAGACCCTCGATGGTGACCCGATAGTCTTCCTGTTCTTCGGTGCTGTTCGGAATGCTGAAATTGTATTGCTGGCGCACGATTTCCCGCAGTCCCGGGTCGGTACCGCTGCGCCAGCGTAATACAAATTCCTGACTGCGATGAGTTTCGGTTTCGCGAAACACCAGGCGGATGTGCTGGACGCGCACCGGTTCATCGAACAACAGGCGCAGGCTTTGAGTGCCAGCCTCGGCGGCGCGCCATCCCGAGCCCTGCGGTCGCAATGCCTCTTCAAAGGGATGCTCCGGGTCTTCCGAGCTGATCTCTGCTCGCGCGAGAGTTTCCAGGTCCAGCCAGTTCAGATTTTCCGGAGCTTCTTTATGGGTGGGTTGTTCGCCAATGATGTGTTTGCGCATAAATAGATTACAACCTGATGACATTGCCATTGCATTGATGAATTTCAATTCGCTTCCGGAGCGGTGCAGGTAAGCTCACTCGTGTTTTGAACAGCACGCAAGGCAGGAAAAGACATGCAAAGCGACGAGAAAAAAGGCACATCCAGCAGCGAAAACCAGGGCGAGGGCGATCGCAAGTCCGCTGAACGCTACAATGAGCAGACGCGCGAGTTCGTGAAATCCGGCAAGGTCGAGGATGCGGCTGAAGAAGCCGCCGGACAGGATCCGCAGAAAGCGGAGCGCAGTGAGAAGGCGGGACGCGAACGTGCCAGAGAAGTGGACCCGGCCGTCCATCGGGATTACAAAAAAGGCGAGAAGTGAGCAGGAGGCAGTTATACGGATTGATTTTTCGCAATGCGCTGCTGCTGCGCCTGGTCTAGAGTAAAGGCATGAGACGACTCTACTTTCTGATTCCGAACGCCGACATCGCCAAGCGAGTGGTTGATGAACTTCTGCTGGCGCGGATACCGGAGCGGCATATTCATGTCGTTGCCAAGGACCATCATATCCTCCGCGAACACGGTATTCCGGAGGCCGGACTGCTGCAGGAGAGCGATGTGGTGCCGGCTATCGAAAAAGGTATGGCGGCCGGCGGAGTGACCGGGCTGGTGGCCGGCGTAGTGGCAGTCACCTTTCCTCCGGCCGGCCTCGTGCTGGGCGGTGGCGCCATCCTTGCCACCACTATAGCGGGAGCCGCATTTGGCTCAGTGGTTGCGCCAATGATCGGTATCTCCGCGCCCAACAAGCGGCTCAAGCAATTCGAGAAAGCCGTGGAGGCCGGTGAGCTTCTGATGATTCTCGATGTACCGAAGTCCGACGTCGACAAAGTCAATGAGCTGGTGAGAACTCATCATCCGGATGTGCATATTGAGGGCACTGATCCTAGAGTCCCGCCGTTCCCCTGAGGCGCAGCGTACCCGTCCCGTCATTGCGAGGTGCGCAGCGCCGAAGCAATCTCCCGAAGCACCCACCTATGGACATCCAGACGAGATTGCCGCGCTTTGCTCGCAAATACGGTTAGGCGCCTCTATCACTCACTTCGATCACCAGCATCGGCGGACTGACTATCTGCACCTGTGCCCGCGCAGCATGCAGCGCATCGATCAGCATCTCCAGTTCCTGCAGGCCGTTGACCCTGGCCATCTCCGTCAGTAGTTCGGGTCCGCCACGAACATCCAGCTGTTCCAGATCGGCGGTCGAGGCGTCGGGATTCAGCGCGCGAAACAGTGCATGGTTATAGTCGGCAGGCAACATGACTTCGATGCGTTCCGTCACTTCCAGCATCTCGGGTATCGCCGCAACAGTTTCATGGCCATGCCAGGTCAGGGAGACCAGTGGTTGCTTTTCCATCAGGCGTACCGTCGCGCCGCGTCCGGGTCCAGGTGTTCGGTTCCAGGTGTTATTGTGTTCATTGTTGCCTCCCTAGCTTTTGGATGATTCGACGTCCAGTTTGACCGCTATGAACTCTTTCAGATCTTTCAAGGAAATGACGCCAACCAGACGGTCCTGGTCTACCACCATGTAGCGGCTTCCTGCATCGGCTTGCGCCATACCGGCCAGCAACTTGCTTGCATCGGTATCGGGGGAAACGGTATTGGCGGGTGAGCAGCGATCAGCCAGCTCTCCTACAGTCTTCTGCGTCCACTGGTCGCGCGGTACTTTTTTTATGTCGCGGGTGGTAATGCAGCCAAGCAACCGGGAGTCCTCGGTGATCGGAAACATCTTGAAGTGGTGTTGGTATACATAGTCATCGAGCCAGCGCTGGACAGTCGTGTCGGGCGGCACTGTAACCGGATTGCTGTTCATGAAATCCCGCACCGGTTTTTCATGCAGAATCTGGCGAACCAGTAACTGCTGATACGAGCCTTTGGCGGCAGCGCGCAGAAAAGCCCCGATCAGTAGCCACCACATACCGCCGATGAAATTGCCCTGGATGAAGGCAAGGCCGCCAAGCAGCATCAGCGCCAGGCCGAACCCGGCGCCCATCTGACTGGCGATGTAGGTGGCGCGCCGGAGGTCCTTTTTCCAGTGCCAAAGCGCTGCGCGTAACATGCGACCGCCGTCCAGGGGAAATGCCGGCACCAGATTAAAAATCGCCAGAACCAGATTCACCAGCGCGAGATAATAACTGACGCCGATAATCGGGATCGCCCACTCCTGGGCAGTCGCCAGTTGCGCAAACTGGTACACCGCTGCTGCCAGCACCAGACTTGCCACCGGACCGGCAAGCGCCATCAAAAACTCGATTTTCGGCGTAACAGGTTCTTCTTCCATTTCTGCCACACCACCGAAAATGAACAGGGTGATGCCCCTGATCGGCAGTCCGTAACGTCGCGCGACCAGTGAGTGTGACAGTTCGTGGAAAACGATGGAGAACAGAATGCCGACAGCACCTGACACACCCATCCACCAGTACGTGGATCTCGCCAGGCCTGGATAGTCGACAGGGAAGAGTCCGGCTGCGAGTGTCCAGGTAATGAGCAGTCCGAGCAGTAACCAGGTCAGGTTGAGCTTGACTTCAAAACCGAAAATCCGGAACAGGCGATAACCCTTGATTCCGGATGCGGGGGTCGGCTCGCGCTTGACCGGCAGGTTCGCGCCCATTGGGTCTCCTGATTGAATGCGGGTGGAAGTCAGGATCAGCCTAGGCACCGGTGTCCGCAACTGCATTGAAAAACATCAATGCCTCAGGTGGTTGAGATTTATCATTGACCGGCGTGCGCAGGCCGGTGAATATGCAGCTTCGAAAAACAAAGACAACGAAGGGGGCTTTACCATGCAGATTGATTTTTATCTTGCGCCTGTTCTTTCCCTGATTGCCGGCATTCTGATTTTGCTGATGCCGCGGTTGTTGAACTACATCGTGGCGATTTATCTGATCGTGATCGGGGTCATGGGATTGCTGGGGTATAGCCGGTTTTAGCGAACACGGATGCGAAAGATTATGCACAAGGTCATTTTTCCCATCGCAGTGCTGGCACTGGTTTCCGCCTGCACAACCTCGCCGCTGGGTCGTTCGCAGCTGGCGTTTTTTCCCGAAGAGCAGCTACAGGAAATGGGGCAGATGGCATATGCCAACCTCAAGGAAGAAGGGTCTGTGGCAAGCGATCCGAAGGTGAACCGGTATGTATCCTGCGTTGCCGAGCATATTGTCCAGGCGCTGGAAAATGGCCAGAGACAGTGGGAAGTCACGGTGTTCGCGGAGGACCAGGCCAATGCCTTTGCCTTGCCGGGTGGCAAGATCGGCGTCTATGCCGGTCTGCTGGATGTGGCGAAAAACCAGGCGCAACTGGCTACTGTCATCGCGCACGAAGTCGCACACGTGGTGGCCGACCACTCCAATGAGCGTATGTCCACCAACTATGCCGCGCAGACTGGCCTGTCGCTGGCCAATGCGGCGCTGGGCGGCCAGAGTCCCCAGGCACAACAGGCGATCATGGGGGTGCTGGGCGTCGGCGTACAGGTCGGAGTCCTGCTGCCCTATAGCCGCACGCATGAAGAAGAAGCCGATCTGCTGGGCCTGGATCTGATGGCGAAGGCCGGTTTTGATCCCGCTGAATCGGTAAACCTGTGGCGCAACATGAGTCAGGCAGGGGGGCCATCGCCACCGGAATTTCTCTCCACTCACCCGACCAGCGATACGCGGATCAGGGCGTTGCAGCAACGTCTGCCTCACGCAAACGAACTCTATCGGGAGGCACGTCGCCAGGGACGCGCGCCACAATGTTCACCATGATTATGAGCAACGCGCACATCAGCTGACATTCGCGCACCGCGCGCTGGCCGTAAAGCACATGTTGAAAAGAACAGGCACAACCGGAGGGGTCCTGGGAGTGCTGCTGAGTCTGTTGCTCGGCTGCTCGGAGCCGGAACAGCAGATTCCGCAGCTGCGCTGGTATGTATTCGATGAGCCATCGGGGTCATTTGCGCGCGCCGCACAGGACTGTGCCGAGGCTTCCGAAGGTCGTTATCGCATTGAACTCGTGGCGCTGCCGAGCGATGCCGACCAGCAGCGTGAGCAACTGGTGCGTCGTCTTGCGGCACGCGATACTGATATCGATCTGATCGGCATGGATGTGATCTGGACTGCCGAATTTGCGGTAGCCGGGTGGATACTGCCGTGGCAGGATGAAGTCGCTCGCCAGGCACGCAGCGGCCGCCTTGACAGTGCTGTCGAAAGTGCCACCTATCAACAACGCCTGTGGGCAGCGCCTTTCACCACAAACACACAATTGCTCTGGTATCATACCGATCGAGTCACCGAAGCACCCGCCACCTGGGACGCAATGCTCCGGATTGCAGAACGACTCGGGGAACAGGGCACTATCCAGGCGCAGGGTGAGCGTTACGAGGGGCTTACTGTGCTGTTCGTGTCGCTCCTTGCATCGGCGGGCGGCTCGGTACTGGAGCCGGACGGGCAGAGCGTGTCGCTTGAATCCGGGCCGGTTCGCCGCGCCCTGTCGGTCATGCAACGGTTTGCCAGTTCACCTGCCGCCGATCCTTCGTTGGCAACCACACGTGAAGATCAGGCGCGTCTCGCCTTTGAATCCGGCGATTCGACTTTTATGCTGAATTACACCTTCGTATGGCCGAGTGCCCAGGCCAATGTTCCCGCACTCGCCGAGCACATGGGCTGGGCGCGTTGGCCGGCGGTGATCGAGGGCCGACCGAGTCGCGTGACTATCGGCGGTATCAATATCGGTGTCGGAGCTCACAGCCGTCATCCGGAACTCGCCTTTGACGCGGCCGCCTGCATTGCGGCTGAACCGAACCAGCGGCTGGCGGCGACGCACGGCGGACTGCCGCCAACCGTGGCCGCGCTTTACGATGACGCCGCAGTGCGCGAGGTGT
>JAGXGS010000028.1 GCA_024636585.1 Thiogranum sp.
AAGCACTATAGCAAGGTATACAGTCTCCACGTCCTATCCTTTCATGCTGTCCAGGTCATCGACGTTGATGGTGCGCCGGTTGCGAAACACCACCACCAGGATCGCCAGGCCGATCGCCGCCTCGGCCGCCGCCACCGTCAGGATAAAGAACACGAACACCTGTCCGGCGGTATCCCCGAGGAAATAGGAAAAGGCGATGAAGTTCATATTGACTGCCAGCAGCATCAGTTCGATGGCCATCAACAGGATAATCACGTTTTTGCGGTTGAGGAAAATGCCGGCCAGGCTGAGACCGAACAACACCGCACCAAGAATCAGGAAGT
The DNA here is from genome assembly GCA_024636585.1 of Thiogranum sp. GTDB lineage: Bacteria > Pseudomonadota > Gammaproteobacteria > DSM-19610 > DSM-19610 > Thiogranum. The sequence goes on from JAGXGS010000028.1 coordinate 324, forward strand.
CTGCCAGTTGCATCAGTTTCTCTTCTCCGATTCCATCTTTATGACCCGTACCCGGTCCTGGCTGCGCACCTTGACCTGCTCGGCGGCATCCTGATGGCGGGTCTCGGGGCGCTTGCGCATGGTCAGGGCGATGGCGGCGATGATCGCCACCAGCAGGATCACTGCCGCGATTTCGAAGGCGTAGACATATTGGGTATACAGCACGCTGCCGAGTTCGCGGGTATTGCTGTAGTCCGCGCCGTGGCGCGCCGGCATCGGCATGGCGTCAGCGTCGAAACTCTTGCTGCGCAGCACCAGGTACATTTCCAGAATCATCAGACCGGCGACGCTGAGGCCGACCGGCAGATATCTCAGCAGACCCTTCCGGACCGGCTCGACATTGATGTTCAGCATCATGACCACGAACAGGAACAGCACCATGACCGCGCCGACATACACCAGCACCAGGGCAATGGCGAGGAACTCCGCTTCCAGCAGCAACCACAGCCCTGCGGACGTGAAGAACGCCAGCACCAGATGCAGCGCGGCGTGTACCGGGTTGCGGACCGTGATGACGCGTGTCGCCGCGTAGACCAGAATCGCCGCGAAGACATAAAAAACGACTTGTTCAAACGCCATGATGATCCCGTCTCTTTCTTATTGCTGTCATTCCCTGCTTTTCCTTCGTGCGCCGTGCGGCGCGACTGTCAACGGTAGGCTGCATCCGCTGCGCGATCCGCAGCAATCTGTGCCTCGCACCTGTCGCCGATTGCGAGCAGCTTGTCTTTGGTCATGATGTTCTCGCCGCGGTTCTCGAAGTGGTATTCGAAAATCCGCGTCTCGACGATCGAATCCACCGGACAGGATTCTTCGCAAAAGCCGCAGTAAATGCATTTGAACAGATCGATGTCATAGCGCGTGGTGCGGCGGGTACCGTCAGCACGTGGCGCAGTCTCGATGGTGATGGCCAGCGCCGGGCACACGGCCTCACACAACTTGCAGCCGATACACCGTTCCTCGCCATTCGGATAACGGCGCAGCGCGTGCAGGCCCCGGAAGCGCACCGACTGCGGCGTCTTTTCTTCCGGATACTGCACGGTGATTTTTTTGGCGAACATGTTTTTTCCGGTCAGCCGCATACCCTTGACCAGCTCCCAGAGCAGCAGGCTTTTAACCGAACGGGTGAGTTCACTTATCATCTTTGCCTCAATCGAACCAGGGGCCGAGTTCGAGCATCACCGCGCCACCTTCGAGCACCAGCCAGAAAATGGTAATCGGGATGAAGACTTTCCAGCCCAGGCGCATGATCTGGTCATACCGGTAGCGCGGGAAGGTTGCCCGCAGCCACAGGAAGAAAAACAGGACCATCGCAGTTTTTGCCAGCAGCCAGACCAGGCCCGGCACCCACTGGAACATCGGCTGCAACAGCGGGATGCCCTCGAAAGGCGATAACCAGCCGCCCAGGAACAGCAGCGAGCAGAGCGTGGCGATCAGGATCATGTTGGCGTATTCGGCCAGGAAGAACACCGCGAAGGCCATGCCCGAATACTCGACGTGGAAACCGGCGACGATTTCGGACTCACCCTCGGCGACATCGAAAGGCGCGCGGTTGGTTTCCGCGATGCCGGAAATGAAGTAGATAATAAACAGCGGGAACAACGGCAGCCAGAACCAGTGCAGCAGGCTTCCGCTCTGGGCCAGCACGATCTCGCCGAGGTTGATGCTGCCGGCCGCCAGCAGCACTCCGACCAGCGCGAACCCCATGGCGATTTCGTAGGCTACGATCTGCGCGGCACTGCGCATGGTGCCAAGAAATGCATACTTGGAGTTGGTCGCCCAACCCGCCACGATAACGCCGTATACGCCCATCGACGTCAGCGCCAGGATATACAGCAGGCTGGCGTCGACGTCGGCCAGCACCAGTTCGCTTCCGAATGGCACGACTGCCCAGGCTGCCAACGCCGGCGCGATCGACAGCATCGGCGCGATCACGAACAGGTAGTTGTTGGACTTCGCCGGCACGATGATTTCTTTCATCAGCAGCTTGAGTGCATCGGCAATCGGCTGCAGCCAGCCGCGCGGACCGACGCGGTTCGGACCGATGCGCAACTGCATGTACCCGATGATCTTGCGCTCGGCGTAAGTCAGGTAGGCGACCGCCAGCATCAACGGCATGACGATGATCATCACCTTGAACATGATGATGCTGCCGGTAATCATCCAGTCGAGAAGGCTGCCGGTTTCAGTCATTGGTTATGGCCTTTGCCTTGTGGACCTGCACTGCACCGAAGGGCGCGCCAAGTGCCAGGGTGGATTCAATGGCGACCGGCAGCAATGCCGCGCCCCGCGCGATGCGCTCGTTGACTATCACATCCAGGGTCGCCGAATAGTTGCCTTGCCGCACATCGACGCGGTCACCATCGCTCAGTCCATGCGCCGCCGCATCATCGGGATGCAGACCGATGGCTGACACCTGCGCGTCCGGCGTGCGTTGCAGCGCGTCGGCGCGTCGCACGACTCCGTCCACGGCATAAAGAGGCAGATAAGGAATGCGTTGCAGACCTTCGTCGTCGCTTGCAGTCTCGGCACAAGCGCTGCGCCCGGTATTGTCGACGGACAGGTCGCTGCCGAGCTGCGCACTCAGTGCATCGCGCACCTGATCGGATGAACTTTCCTGAAAGCCCTCCAGCTCCAGCAGATTGCCCAGCACCCGCAGCAGCTTCCAGCCCGGCCGACTGCCGCCTGGCGCACGCGATGCAGTACCGAAGCTCTGCCAGCGGCCCTCGCAATTGACATAGGTGCCGGAGGTTTCCGAGAAGCAGTTTATCGGCAGCAACACATCGGCATAATCGAGCATGCTATCGCTGACGAACGGCGTGCAGGCGACCACGAATTCGGCCTGCTCCATGGCGGCCAGTGCGGCGGCGCTGTCGGCGCAATCGAATTCGGGTTCGATGTTGAACAGCAGGTAGTTCTTGCGCGGCTCGCTGATCATCCGGGCTGCGTTCATACCGGCCTTGTCGCGCGCGGTGCCGCCGACGCCGCGATGCGGCAGCACGCCGGCCAGACAGGCGCCGGCGCTGTTGGCGCCGTCGGACAGAAAGCCGAGTTTCGCGCCGGTCAGTTCGGCAATGAAAGCCGCCAGTGCACGCAATGCCGAGAACGAGGGATGCATCATGGCACCGACGCCCAGCAGAACCGTGGCCTGCCCGGCACCGGTAAGGGTTGCCGCCATCGCCTGCTCACCGCCGTCCGGCAAGGTCTGATCGATAATCGAAGCCAGTTGTTCCGGCGCCCGCGCCTGCTTGCTCTGCAGCAGTGCCGCTGCCACGCCGGCCAGCGCCTGCACCATGCGGTCAGGTGTGACTATGGCCTTGTGTGCAATATTGAAGTGGAATTCATAATCCACCGGATTGATGAACATCATGCTGGCGCCGGCCTGCGCGGCCTTGCGCAGTCGATGACCGAGGATCGGCTGATCCTTGCGCGGATTGGCGCCTATGATCAGCGCAGCATCGACCTGTTCGAGTTCCTCGATGGTCTGTCCCAGCCACGGATACAACGCCTGGTCGGCATCGCCGGTAAAATCGCTCTGGCGCAGGCGGTGGTCGATATTGCTGACCCCGAGCCCGGCGGCCAGTTGCGCTATCAGGCTGTGCTCTTCCAGGGTGGCGCTGGGCGACACCAGAATACCGGTCTGCTCCGCACCCTGTTCGCGAACCCGCTCGCTGAGTGCCTGCGCGACTACGTGCAACGCTTCTTCCCATTCGACCGATTGCCAGCCGTTGGCCTTTTTGACCATTGGCGTATCGAGCCGGTCATTGCTGTTGATGCCCTGGTAGGAAAAGCGGTCGCGATCCGACAGCCAGACTTCGTTTATGGATTCAATCTCGTGCGGCACCACGCGCATGATGCGGCCGCCCCGGCTGTGCAGGTCAAGCCCGGAGCCGACACAGTCGTGCGGCGCAACGGAACGGATCTGCTCCAGTTCCCAGGCGCGCGCGCTGAACCGGAACGGCTTGGAAGTCAGCGCACCGACCGGGCACACATCGATGATGTTGCCGGACAGTTCCGATTCGATATTGTGTTCGATGTAGGTGCCGATCTCCACGTGTTCGCCGCGGCCCATGCCACCCATTTCCTTGAAGCCGGCAATGTGCTGCAGGAAGCTGACGCAACGCGTGCAGTGAATGCAGCGGGTCATATCGGTGGAAATCAGCGGGCCCAGGTTCTTGTCCTTGACCACTCGCTTGGTTTCGGTGAAACGTGAGATGCCGCGGCCATAGCCGAGCGCGACATCCTGTAATTCGCATTCCCCGCCCTGATCGCAGATCGGGCAGTCCAGCGGGTGGTTGATGAGCAGGAATTCCATCACCGCGCGCTGGGCGTTTCTGGCGTACTCGGAGCGGGTATGGATTTTCATGCCATCCATCACCGGCGTGGCGCAGGCCGGCAGCGGCTTGGGCGCCTTTTCGACCTGCACCAGGCACATGCGGCAATTGGCGGCGACCGGCAGTTTCTTGTGATAACAGAAACGCGGTATGTGAATGTCGTTGGCGTCGGCGATCTCGATGATCATGGCGCCCTTCGGTGCCTGGTAGTCGACGCCGTCGATCTGCACGGTCAGCAGGTTTTCGGCCACCGTATCCGGCTTGGCGCTCATGCGGCTGCCCCTTTGCCGACGCGGTGACTGCTGGTACCGGGCATGCAGTTACGGTGCGTGACGTGGTATTCGAATTCGTGGCGGAAATGCTTGATGAAACTCTGCACCGGCCAGGCCGCGGCATCGCCGAAGGCGCAGATCGTATGCCCTTCGATCTGTCCGGCAGCACTTTCCAGCAGATCGATATCCGCCATGGTTCCCTGCCCTTCCTCGATGCGCTTGATAACCCGGTACATCCAGCCGGTGCCTTCCCGACAGGGCGTGCACTGACCGCAGGATTCGGCGTAATAGAAGCGCGAAATGCGCATCAGCGCCTTGACCATGCAGGTGGAATCGTCCATCACGATCATACCCGCGGAACCCAGTGCCGAGCCGGCCTTGGCCAGCGAATCGTAATCGAGGTCGGCTTTCATAATGAGTTCGGCGGGCATCACCGGCATCGAACAACCGCCGGGAATCACGGCCTTGAGCGTGCGGCCTTCACGCACGCCGCCGGCCAGTTCCAGCAATTCGGTGAATGGCGCGCCAAGCGGGATTTCATAGTTGCCCGGCTTGTTGACGTGTCCGGACACGCACCATATTTTTTCGCCGCCGTTGTTGGGACGGCCGAGATTCAGGAACCAGTCGCCGCCGTTGCGCATGATCGCCGGGACCGACGCCAGGCTCTCGGTGTTATTGACGGTAGTGGGTTTGCCGTACAGTCCGAAGTTGGCCGGGAACGGCGGCTTGAAACGCGGCTGGCCTTTCTTGCCTTCCAGCGAGTTCAGCAGCGCGGTTTCCTCACCGCAGATATAGGCGCCGGCACCCAGGTAGCTGTAGACATCCATATTGACACCGGAACCCTGGATGTTCTTGCCCAGCAGCCCGGCTTCGTAGGCTTCCTTCAGCGCATGCTCGAAACGCTCGAAAGGCTCGTGGTGAAATTCACCGCGCATATAGTTATAGGCGACATCCGCACCGAATGAATAGGCACCGATGGCCATGCCTTCGATCAACGCGTGCGGATTGAAACGCAGTATGTCGCGATCCTTGCAGGTGCCCGGCTCCGATTCATCGGAGTTGCACACCAGGTATTTCTGTCCGGGTGCCGTGCGCGGCATGAAGCTCCACTTCAGACCGGTAGGAAAACCTGCGCCGCCACGTCCGCGCAGTGCCGACTTCTTGATTTCATCAATGATGGTTTCCTGCGGCGTTTTTTCCGCCAGGATTTTTTTCCATGCCTGGTAGCCACCGGTTTTCAGATAATTTTCCAGCGTCCACGGCTCGTCGTATTGCAGCGTGGTAAAACAGACCTGGTTTGCCATGACCTACTCCAGACCATCCAGAATCCGGTCCACCTTTTCGATGGTCAGATTCTCGTAATAGTGTCCATTCACGGCCATCATCGGCGCGCCCACACAGGCGGCCAGGCACTCTTCCTCCAGCTTGAGGTAGATGCGTCCGTCAGCGGTGCTTTCGCCGAGCTTGATGCCGAACTTGTTTTGCACGTGTGCGACGATATCGTCGGCACCGCACAGCATGCAGGAAATGTTGGTGCACAGCGCCACGGTGTTGCGGCCGACCGGCCTGGTCTCGATCATCGAATAAAACGACGCGACTTCGTAAACCGACACCGGCGGCATTTCCAGGTAGGCGGCCACGGCATCCATCTGTGCCACAGTTACCCAGCCTTCCTTGTGCTGCACCGCGTGCAGCGCCGCCAGCACTGCCGACTGCTTCTGGTCAGCGGGAAACTTCTGCAGCCACTGATCGATCTCCGCCGTGATATCAGCGGAGAGCTGGTAGCGCTCTTTTTTGTTTTCTACCGTGCTCACCGGTCGATTTCTCCGAATACGATATCCTGGGTACCTATGATCGCCACCACGTCGGCCAGCATGTGGCCCTGCGCCATTTCGTTCATCGCCGACAGGTGCGCAAAGCCCGAGGCGCGAATTTTCACGCGATAAGGTTTGTTGGCGCCATCGGAAATTATGTAGACGCCGAACTCGCCCTTGGGATGCTCGGTGCCCACATAGGCCTCGCCTTCGGGCACGCTGAAACCTTCTGTAAACAGTTTGAAATGATGGATCAGCGATTCCATGTCGGCTTTCATTTCCTCGCGTGCCGGCGGGGCCACCTTGCGGTCCTCGGACATGACCGGACCCGGATTCTGACGCAACCACTTGACGCACTGTTTGATAATGCGGTTGGACTGACGCATCTCTTCCATGCGCACCAGGTAACGGTCATAGCAGTCGCCGTTGACACCGACCGGGATATCGAAATCCACCCGGTCATAGACTTCATAGGGCTGCTTCTTGCGCAGATCCCATTCCACTCCGGAACCGCGCAGCATCGGCCCGGTCAATCCCAGTTGCTTGGCACGTTCCGGAGACACCACGCCGATACCGACAGTTCGCTGCTTCCAGATGCGGTTGTCCGTAAGCAGCGTTTCATACTCATCGACATGGCCCGGAAAGCGATCGGTGAAATCATCGATGAAGTCCAGCAGCGAACCCTGGCGATTGAGGTTCATGTGCTTCACATCATCCTGGCTGTGCCAGCGCGATGCTTCGTACTGCGGCATGCGATCCGGCAGATCGCGGTACACGCCGCCGGGGCGGAAATAAGTGGCATGCATGCGCGTGCCGGACACCGCTTCATAACAATCCATGAGATCTTCGCGCTCACGGAAGCTGTAGAGAAATACCGTCATGGCGCCGATGTCGAGCGCGTGTGCACCAAGCCATAACAGGTGATTCAGCAGGCGCGTGATTTCGGCGAACATGACGCGCACATACTGGCCGCGGATCGGAACCTCGATACCGAGCAGTTTTTCGATCGGCAGAATATATCCGTGTTCGTTGCACATCATCGACACATAATCGAGCCGGTCCATGTAACCGATGCTCTGGTTATACGGTTTGCTCTCTGCCAGTTTTTCGGTCGCCCGGTGCAACAGACCGATATGCGGGTCGGCACGCTGGACGACTTCGCCATCCATCTCCAGCACCAGGCGTAATACGCCATGCGCGGCCGGATGTTGAGGACCGAAGTTCAGGGTGAAATTGCGAATTTCAGGCAACTCAGGACTCCTTTGCGCTGAGTTCGACGGGCGTCGCCGATTCGGCAGCCGCCCGTTCCGGGGTGTCACCCTCAGAGCGTATGACACGTGGCACCAGCACCCGCGGTTCGATAGTCACCGGTTGATAGATGACACGCTTCTTCTCCGGGTCGTAACGCACTTCGACATTGCCGGTCAGCGGGAAGTCCTTGCGGAACGGATGGCCGATAAAACCATAGTCGGAGAGAATGCGCCGCAGGTCCGGATGCCCTTCAAAAATAATTCCGTAAAGATCGAACGCCTCGCGCTCGTACCAGTCGGCGCTGTTCCAGATCTCGATCACCGAGGGCACTACCGGTAATTGTTCATCCGGCGCGAAGACCTTGAGACGCAGGCGCTGATTATTCGCGATCGACAGCAAATGATAGACCGCTGCAAAACGGCGATTGTGCTGTAGCGTTTCAGTGGAGAGTTCCTCTTCCAGGCCCGGCAGACGCCCTGCCGTATTGGCATCGACGCCGCGACTGAAGCCGGTGCTGGTACTCTCGGTGGTCGCCCATTCGTCCCTGCCGTAGGCGGAATAGTCCACGCCGCACAGGTCGATCAGTTGCTCGAAACAAAATTCCCGTTCGTCGCGCAGGGCTCGGCAGGTGTCCAGCGCGTCTTCCGGCGCCACTTCGATGGTCACTTCACCGACGGCAAATTTCGCATCCCGCAGTGTCTCGCCGAAACGTTCCTGCAACTTGTTGATCAGTTCACTGGCTTGCATGCATAGCCTCAGCGCGCGATGGTGTTGGTTCGGCGGATCTTGTTCTGCAACTGCAGGATTCCGTACAGGAGCGCTTCGGCGGTGGGCGGACAACCAGGCACATAGATGTCCACCGGAACGATACGATCACAGCCGCGCACCACCGAATAGGAATAATGGTAATAACCGCCGCCGTTGGCGCAGGAGCCCATGGAGATAACCCAGCGCGGCTCGGACATCTGGTCATAGACCTTGCGCAGCGCCGGCGCCATCTTGTTGCACAGCGTGCCGGCAACGATCATGACATCGGACTGGCGCGGACTCGGCCGGAATACCACGCCGAAGCGATCCAGGTCGTAACGCGACGCGCCCGCCTGCATCATTTCCACCGCGCAACAGGCGAGGCCGAATGTCATCGGCCACATCGAACCGGTGCGCGCCCAGTTAATCAGCTTGTCAGCCGAGGTGGTGATAAAACCTTCTTCAAGAAGGCCTTCGATGCTCATAACGCAACAGCTCCCGCGGACACTCGTGTCCGTCGCAACCGGTCGCGTCTTTTCACTACTCCCATTCCAGCGCTCCCTTCTTCCACTCGTAGATGAAACCGACGACGAGAATGCCGAGGAACAGCATCATGGCGAGATAACCGAACATGCCGATTTCGCCGAGCACCACTGCCCAGGGAAACAGGAAAGCGATTTCCAGATCGAAAATAATGAACAGGATGGCAACCAGGTAATAGCGCACGTCAAAACGCATGCGCGTGTCTTCGAATGCTTCGAAACCGCATTCGTAAGGAGAATTTTTTTCGCTGTCGGGTTTGTGGGGGCCAAGCAGAAAGCCGGCAATAACGGGAATCAGCCCGAAACCGATACCGACAGCCATGAATACCAGGACCGGTACGTAATTTTCCAGCATGCTACCTCATCCGACGCATCCCGACTTTTCGGGCTGTTTTTTTATGGAGTGCGAACGCTAAAACGCAATGCAGTCTAGGCCAGTGGGTTCACAGGTGTCAAGCTGCATTCAGCAATGCTTTGCACAGTAAATCAAAGGGTTAAGCTGGGCTACTAGGCCCATAAAAAAACCGCATGACCAGTAACGAAAAAAGGACAGAAACCTTCTGTCCTTTTTCGCGTGTATGGTGCCGACGGCCGGACTCGAACCGGCACAGCTTTCGCCACTACCCCCTCAAGATAGCGTGTCTACCAATTTCACCACGTCGGCAAGATCTGGATTACTCAGGAAGATCGGACTCGGTGGCCGGGGGCGGCGCATCGGGCATTTCGGGCAGATCCGAAGGGAGCATCGAGCCATCCAGATCAAATTCTTCACCCATGCCCGGCAGATCTTCCGTTTCCGGCGCCGCAGGAGCCGGCACCCGCTCCGTCACACTGACAGGACCGCGTTCGATATCGAGCACCAGTGGCGACGACAGCAGGATGCTGTTGATGAAAAACAGGGCTGCAAGAATGCCGGTTGTCCGGGTGAAAAATGAACCGCCGCCACCAGCACCGAACACGGTACCTGACGAGCCGGCACCGAATGCCGCACCCATATCCGCGCCCTTGCCCTGCTGCAGCAGGACCAGCCCTATAATGGTTAGACCCAGCAATACCTGAAATATCAACAATCCTGTGAACATACTGACCTGCTAATGCCGTTAAGCGTTACGCCCTGCAGATAGCCAGGAAGTCATCGGCTTGCAGTGATGCGCCGCCGATCAGACCTCCGTCGATATCCTGCATGGCAAATAATTCAGCCGCGTTACTCCCTTTCACGCTGCCGCCATAAAGAATCTGTACCTTGTCGGCGACGCCCTTATCGAGCCCCGCCAGCTTGCCGCGAATAAACGCATGTACATCCTGCGCCTGCTGCGGACTCGCCGTCTTGCCGGTGCCGATCGCCCACACCGGTTCGTAGGCTATCACCGCATCACCCAGCGCCGCGATACCCTCCAGATCAATGACTGCATCGAGCTGGCGCGCCACCACGTCTTCGGTAATCCCTGCGTCGCGCTCTTCAAGGGATTCCCCGACACACAGAATCGGTGTCAGACCGGCCCGGCGTGCGGCAGCGAATTTGCGCGCGGTGAAAGCATCGTCCTCGGCATACAGGGCGCGACGCTCGGAATGGCCGACTATTGCATAGCTACAGCCGAAATCAGTCAACATGGGGCCGGACACTTCACCGGTGAAAGCACCGGATTCCTGATCACTGACATCCTGACTACCGTAGGCGATTTTACTCCCTGACAGCAATTCTGACACCAGCGGAATATAAACAAACGGCGGACAAACCGCGATCCGGGTATCTCCCGTGTCCCCGGCACCCGCCAGTATACGTCCAATCAGACCCACAATATCTTTTCGGGAACCGTTTAATTTCCAGTTCCCGGCGACCAGTATCTGGCGCATGCCGTTCTCCCGCGAAGCCTTTGAAAACAGCCGCGTAGCCTAGTCGTCTATGGTTGAAAAAGCAAATCTGCGCTAATTACTGTCGGAACAGTTTTTTTGTATATAAATCACCAGCGAGCCGTTCTCGTAATGCGCCATCTGGATGGGCTCCTTGCGCACCAGCAGACCCGACTGGGAGCGGAACACCACATAGCGATAATCCGGATCGATGGTTTCGTAGACCGAGCTGCCGAACAAGGTGTCGAGCGGCATCCAGTTGCCCGATTCCCGCCCTGCATACTGCGCCAGATCGATCAACGGCCGGTCAGCGATATCATGGGCAGATGGCTGCCGCAGGTTTTCGTCGGCAACGGAACGGTAGCGGCCGCTCAGCCGCTCCAGACGGTACATGGCATCCATGCCAAGCAGATTGGCCCAGGGCTTCCATTTCAGGAACCGCGCGTCCAGACGCCACTCATCGCCGGTCAGGCGATAGCTGCGGGTTGCGCAGAAATCACCGCTGCGCAGCTCCGCCTGCCAGACCTGCGGTTCGATGGCCGAGAAGCGCAACACGGCAACCGGGGCTTCATCAGTGAGACGTTGAAAGGTGAACAGGTTCCAGGCCAGCAGCGCCAGCACCAGCAGGCCCAGCGCCAGCGCCGACAGCGGCAGTGTCCAAAGCAGCTTGCGCACGCGAATCAGGCGGAGGCGGCCAGCGCCCGCGCAGCCTGCTCCACCACAGCGGCGAGTGTCTGCGCCTGCTCGCGCACCAGATCCGCATCTTCGCCTTCCACCATTACCCGAATCAGCGGCTCGGTTCCGGAGGCGCGCAACAAGACCCGGCCCTTGCCGTTCAGGCGGCGTTCCGCCACGCCCACCGCCGCCTGGATATCCGCGTTGGCATCGACGTCGATGCGCGCAGCTACCGGCACGTTGAGCATCAACTGCGGGAATTTCTTCATGCCCTTCTTCAAGAGGTGCAACGGCGTCTTGCTCTGCACGATCACCGCCAGCACCTGCAGCGCCGAGACAGTGCCATCGCCGGTCGTGGTGCGATCCAGGCAGATAATATGACCCGAGGATTCCCCGCCCAGCAATCCCTGGTGCTGCTGCAATTGTTCCAGCACGTAACGGTCGCCGACGCGCGCCCGTACAAAGCCGATGCCGCGCTGCGTGAGCGCCTGTTCCATTCCCAGATTACTCATCAGGGTGCCCACAACCGGTCCGCTCAGCTTGCCATTTTCATGTCGTGCCGCGGCGATGATGAACAACAGTTCATCGCCATCCACGACTTCACCTTTCTGGTCGACCATGATCAGTCGGTCGCCGTCGCCGTCGAGCGCGATGCCGACGTCCGCGCCATGCTTCAGTACTTCTTCACGCAGGCGGTCCGGACAGGTCGAACCGCAGCCGGAATTTATGTTGAGACCATCAGGATTGACGCCAATACTGACGACCTCCGCGCCGAGTTCGATCAGCACATTGGGCGCCACGTAATAAGTCGCACCGTTGGCGCAGTCGATTACGATTTTCATTCCACGCAGGCTGATGCGCGCCGGAATCGTACTCTTGCAGAATTCGATATACCGACCACGCGCGTCCTCAACACGCTCCGCCTTGCCGAGTTTTTCCGAGGATACAGTGACCATCGGTTTTTCGAGTTCCGCTTCGATAGCCGCTTCGATTTCATCGTCGAGTTTGGCGCCCTCGGCAGAAAAAAACTTGATGCCATTGTCGTGATGCGCATTGTGCGAAGCGCTGATGACGATGCCCGCGCAGGCGTGCAAGGTACGCGTGAGATAGGCGATTCCCGGCGTCGGCATCGGACCCAGCAGACGGATGTCGACGCCAGCCGCCGACAGCCCCGCTTCCAGCGCAGATTCGAACATGTATCCTGAAATACGGGTGTCCTTGCCAATCACGACACGGGTGCGCGCACCATTGGCCAGCACCCGGCCGGTCGCCCAGCCCAGCTTGAGCATGAATTCCGC
>JAGXGS010000029.1 GCA_024636585.1 Thiogranum sp.
GAATGGTTTTTGTGGGGTCGTCCACTGCGCATGTTGCATCAGATGTTTCCCGACACTCCGCATCGAAGATCGTTTCCGGCGCATTTCCCGGTCTTTTCACTGGACCGGGTGTGGGTGCATCCGCGCGCGGCACTGGTACGGCTTGCGGCATATCGAGGCGAGCTGGCGCGCGTCGCCTCGGATCATCTGCCGCTGGTGGCAACCATCGAGATGCCGTGACATTATCCGCCGGCCCGGTGCACAGGCACTATAGTATAATGTGGCAGAATCGATGTATGGAGGCGGCATGATATTCAGACAATGGCTGGAACCGGATTCTTCAACCTATACCTACCTGATCAGTTGCAGCGAAACCGGCGTGACGGCCCTGATCGATCCGGTGCTTGATACTGTTGATCGCGATATCGCTGCGCTGCAGGGGATGGGCCTGACACTCGATTACACAGTGGACACGCATATTCATGCCGATCACCTGAGCGGTGCGCGCTGTCTGCGCGAAAGGACCGGCAGCAAGGTCGTGTATCCGGCCCTGGATGAATTGCCCTGTGCTGACATCGGCGCCAGGGAAGGTCACCCACTGCACATCGGTAATATCAGGCTCTATCCGTTGTTCACGCCGGGACATACCGATCACCATCATGCCTATCTCATCGATGACGGGACGCACAAGATGGTTTTTACCGGCGATGCGCTGTTGATCGACGGCTGCGGCCGCACCGATTTTCAGTCCGGCGATGCGGCAACGCTGTTCGTCAGCATTCATGAAAAACTTTTTACTCTGCCTGGCGACACGCTGGTGTATCCCGCGCATGATTACTCAGGCCGTTTTGTCACCACTATAGCCCAGGAAAAAACGCGCAACCCGCGCCTGAAGCAGGGCACTACGCTGCAGGAATTTGTCGCCCTCATGAACGGCCTGGATCTGCCTTACCCGCGCAAGATAGATTTTGCGGTACCCGGTAATCTGCACTGCGGAGAATGTCCCGAGAATGTGCCGGAGGAATATGCCGGCGCCTGCGGACGCGGTGTGCAGGGCTGATCCGTGCGGCGGCGGGTTTAGTCGCTTTGCGCAACACCGGTGTCGCTATCGCTCCCGGTATAGCGATCGAAAAACAGTCGCACCAGGTCCGAACGCGTCACAATTCCGAGCACCTGCTGCGCGTCATCGCAGACTACAACCCGTTTGACCCGGTGCCGTTTCATCAGCTCGATGACTTCCTGGATGTGGCGATCCGGCGTGATGGTGACCACCTCACGCACCATCTGCTCGGCGACCGCATCGTCAGGGGCCTCGAGTTCAGCGTGACGGGCGAGGTGCGTGAACAGGGATTCCAGCGTCTGCCACAGCGTGTGGTGCGGCTCGTTCGCAGGCACGCCCAGCGCGCGCAGGAAATCCGCTTCGGTGATGATGCCGATGAGGCGTTCGCGATCATCAGTGACCGGCAGACCGCTGATGCCGCGGCTGACCATCAGATGCGCGGCTTCCGAGAGTGTCGTCTGCGGATGCACCGTGGCGACCGGTCGGGTCATGACCCGCTGCACAGTTAGCGCCTCGGTGACTCGCCGGGCCGCAATGTCGCGGGCGCGACCGGCCAGTTCCATGAGGTCATCGACGGTAATATCAATGTAGGTGTCCATGCTCTGCAGCGCCTGTCGATAGTCGGCGCGACCTGGTGGTGTTGTGGATGAATCTGGTTTGCTCATGGGTTCCCCGGATGTCTTCTTCATGCCGTATCGCTGGCGGTAGCCTCTGCGCGCTGCCATGATTCGGTCAGATACACTTCATAGCGAGCCCAGCGCGCGAAATCCTCACGGCTGACGGTGCCGGTGCGGGGATGCCCGATTCCGGCTACCACCTGATAGGTCACTGTGTCGGCGTCGGCATTTTCAGGGCTGCCGGTGACTACCTGGCGTATTTGCCGGCGCGGGCCGGATGCCCCGTTAGAATAGTATGCGCCGCGTCGGATATCCGCCGGACGCAGCGGTCTGTCAGTCGCGCCGTCAGCCTGCGCATCGGCCTTGCCAGGCGCCTTGTGCGCGCCTCCCAATGCCGCTGGATAACGGCGCCATGCGAACGGGAAATTGAACAGCACGGCGATCGACAGAATGACCAGCACGTTCAGCAGCACCGGTGTGATTACGAACTGAAATCCCAGTGCCTGCACCGCATCGCCGCCCATCACGGCGCTTAGTGCCGTTGCGCCACCCGGTGGATGAATGCAGCGTAGATAGTGCATGGCGCCTATGGCCAGCCCGACCGCCAGGGGCGCGGCCAGGAATGGTTGCGCGATCGTCTGGGCGCAGGCGACGCCGACGACGGCAGACACCAGATGGCCCCCGAATACCGGCCAGGGTTGTGAAAGCGCGCCATGGGGAACCGCGAACAAAAGCACCGCGGAAGCGCCCATCGAGGCGACCAGACTGGCACTCCCGCTCAGGCCGAGACTGGCTTCGCTGACCAGCATAATGGCCAGGATGCCCGCCAGGCCGCCCGTAAGCGACAACCACTTTTCGAGGTGACCGGTGCGTTTGCCGCCTAAGCCTGTGCGGGCACGCAAAACGCTGAAAAACCTGCTGTGCATAATAAATATTCAAAATGTCTGAAGCAGGTTGCATCATAAAAGGGCAGTACAAAGGGAGGCAAACGATGAATATTGGACTTTGGTATCGAATTCTTCGATATTAAAATTGTTATGCACTATTATGGGCCTGGGCGGCCTGGCTCAGGCAGGTGCTAGTGTTCGCCCTTGGTGCGTAACAGGCCGGCCAGCCGGTTGCCCTGTTTCTGCGGGCCGCCGCGCGGGAAGATCGCGTGCAGGTGGCGATTGCTGCCGCGCTCCGGGCCCCATACCTTGCGGAAATGTTTGATGATTTCCCGCACATTCGCCTGGACCTGGTGTTTTTCGTAGAAGTCGCGCAGAAACCGGATGACCTCCCAGTTTTCGTCGCTCAACTCCAGGTCTTCCCGTTCGGCCTGGGCGCGCACGAAACCCTCGGACCAGTCCCCGAGATCGACCAGATAGCCTTCGCTGTCGGTCTCGACTTCGCGGCCATTGATCCTGAGGCTGCGGGTCTGCATGCCGGGATAGGCGATACTGCCGCCGCCACTGCCACCGGGCGAGCCGAATTCGGCGACCGCGTCGGCGTCAGTGGGCGACCAGAGTTCGATATCGACATCGCCTTCGAGGCGGCCATGGTAGCGGGTGCCTCCGTTGACCACGATCTTGCCGCTGGCGGGTGGTATATCGAACACCGCCACGCCACTGCGATCGGTGCTGCCCTCGATCGGGTGCTCCGGATCGGTGTCGAGATACAGCAGCACCGGCGTGCGCTTGATCGGCTGGCCCGTGAATTTCATTGAAACGTGAATGTTTAGCATGCCCCTGTTTATACCAGCGCGTTGATGTCGTCAACCAGGCCGGCCCTGCGTAACAACTAAAGCAGGTGCCTGGCGACCTTGATGTTGGGATCATCCGGATGATTATGCAGCGTGAATCCCAGGTTTCGCGCGAGCTCCAGCATGCCGTGATTCGAGGCCAGAATTTCACCTTCCATTTCCTTTAGATCACGTTGACGCGCCGCTTCCATCAATGCCGTCATCAGGCGCGTACCAAGGCCCCTGTTATGCCAGGCATCGGCCACTACCAGCGCGAATTCACAACTGCTGCCATCCGGATTGATAGCGTAGCGCGCAACGCCTATCTCGACTTCCGTGTGCTCCTGATCCACGACCGCAATCAGCGCCAGCTCGCGATCGTAATCCAGTTGCGTGAAGCGTATCAGCATGTCCAGTGTTAATTCGTTCATGCCGCGCATGAAGCGGAAATACCGGGACTGCGGTGACAGGCTGCGCACGAAGTCATCTTCGATTGCGGCGTCCTCGGGACGAATGGGGCGAATGGTGACATCGGTACCGTCAGCCAGCTGGTATTCCGACACCAGGTGAGCGGGGTAGGGATGAATAGCCATGTGCGCGTAGCGGCTGCGCGACGGTGCACTGCGCTCGACGACCACCCGCGCATCCACTGCCATTACGCCGTTTTCGTCGACCATCAGCGGGTTGATATCCAGGCCCTGGATCTGCGGCAGTTCGCACACCATTTCCGAGACGCGCCTTAACACCTGAACCAGCGCGTCCATGTCGATGGCCGGCATGCCGCGAAAGCTTTCTAGCAGACGCGCGACGCGCGTCGAGGCAATCATGCTCCTGGCGAGAAAGGCATTCAGCGGCGGCAGCGCAGTTGCGCGATCGCGCATGATTTCCACCTGGGTGCCGCCTGCGCCGAATGTGATGGCGGGGCCGAACACCCGGTCATGGATAACGCCGACCAGCAACTCCCGCGCGTGCTTCGATACATACATGGGTTCCACGGTCACGCCGGCGATGGTCGCTTCCGGAAACCGGTCGCGGGCGCGTTCAACCAGTTCGTGAAACAGCGGACGAATCGACTGCGCATGCTCGATGTTAAGCCGCACGCCATCAACGTCGGATTTGTGGGTGATGTCCGGCGAATTGATTTTCATGGCCACCGGAAAACCCACCGTCTCGGCCGCCACCAGCGCAGCGTTCGGCGAGGTGGCTTCCAGCACCTGGGTAACGGGAATATTGAAGGCGCGCAATATTGCCTTGGACTCTGCCGACGTCAGCACTTTTCGCTGCTCCGCCAGTACGCCCTGGATGATCAGCCGCGCACCTTCGATGTCCGGTTCACTGCGCGCCGACAAGGGTGCCGGTACCTGTACCAGCAGTTGCTGATTGCGAGCATGAGTGGCGAGATAGGCGAAGGCTTCGACCGATGCTTCCGGACTCCTGAAGTTGGGAAACTGATGTTGCGCGAACAGCCGGTCGGCTTCCTCGACCAGCGCCTGGCCCATCCAGCAGGTCAATACCGGTTTTTTGTTGTGCGGATCCCGTGCGGCGATAACCGCTTCGGCACAGGCGGTCGGATCAGTCATGGCCTGTGGTGTGAGCATGACCACAACGCCGTCTACACCAGGATCGTCGAGACAGGCTTTCACGGCAGATGCATAACGTTCCGGCGAGGCGTCGCCCAGCACGTCGACCGGATTGCCATGTGACCAGTGTGCGGGTAACGCCTTGCTCAGTGCTGCGACTGTGTCCTCTGACAGTTCGGCCAGCTCGATGTCGAGATCGATGGCGCGGTCGACCGCCATCACACCCGGCCCGCCGCCGTTGGTGACAATCGCGAGCCGCTGGCCCTGCGGTCGGTGCTCGGTCGACAGCAACTGGGCGGCGGCGAACAACTGGCCGATGGTCATTGCCCGCACTACGCCGGCGCGTTGCAGGGCGGCTGCGAACACGTCATCAGAACCGACCATGGCGCCGGTATGGGTGACCGCTGCACGCAACCCTTCGATGTGGCGCCCTGACTTGATCACCACCACTGGCTTCATGCGCGCCGCGACCCGCAACCCGCTCATGAAACGGCGCGCATCGCGTACACCTTCGATGTACAGCAGGATGCTGTGAGTCTCGGGGTCCTGCGCCAGGTAATCGAGAATATCGCCGAAGTCGACATCGGCGGCATCGCCCAGCGATGCAATAGTGGAAAAGCCGACATCGTAGCGGACCGCCCAGTCCAGCACCGCGGTGCACAGGGCACCTGACTGGGACACCAGCGCCAGGTGACCGCGCGCGGCGGTATTTTTGGTGAAAGTGGCATTCATGTTCGCCGCCGGGCGGATCAGGCCCAGGCAGTTGGGCCCGAGCAGGCGCACGCCAAAACGGCGCGCTGTATCCAGCAACGCCTTTTCGAGCGAGGCGCCGCGACCGCCTTCTTCGCGGAAGCCGGCGGACACGATGATTGCTGCCCTGACGCCTGCTTCACCGCAGGCCTGAATGATCCCCGGCACCGTTGCCGCCGGCGTGGCAATGACCGCCAGTTCGACCGGCTCGCCGATCGCCTCCAGATCCGGATAGCAGGTATGCCCGAACACCTGTTTGTGTTTGGGATTGATCGGGTACAGCGGTCCGGTGAATCCGCTTTGCAGCAGATTGTCGAACAGGCGACCGCCGACCGAGTCGATGCGCTCGCTGGCGCCGAATACCGCGATCGAATGCGGTGAAAAAAGATGATCAAGAAAGTGTGATCCCATGATGCGGCCTCTGATACGCTGGTGCCATATAATCTTAGTAGCCCTTGCCCAGGATCCGGAACTCATGACGCTGGCATTCATCTCCCATAACGACTGCACAGTGCCGCGCATGGGCGACCAGCATCCCGAGCGGCCGGAACGGTTGTCAGCTATTGAAGATCAATTGATCGCCAGCAATATCGAGCTGGCCTTGCGCCGTTATGATGCGCCGCTTGCGACACGCGAGCAACTTTGCCGTGTGCATTCGAAGGCGTATGTAGAACGGATCTTCAGTCTGGATCCGGGAGACGAAGGGGTCTGGCTGGAACCGAGCACTCTGATGGTGCGCGGCGGTCTGGCCGCGGCCCGGCGTGCGGCGGGCGCGGTGGTGCTCGGCGTGGATCTGGTCATGCAGGCGCAGGAACGGGCAGCGTTCTGTAACGTGCGGCCGCCAGGCCATCACGCCGAACGTGATACGGGCATGGGATTTTGCATCTTCAATAACATCGCGGTCGGTGCCGCGCATGCACTTCAGGTTTATGGCGTCGAACGGGTAGCGATCCTGGATTTCGATGCGCACCATGGCAACGGCACCGAATCGATGTTCAGAAATGAACCGCGGGTGCTTTACTGCTCCGTCTTCCAGCATCCGTTTTATCCGTTTCGCGATATCGACGTGACCAGCGAGCAGATCGTCGCAGTACCGCTGGCTGCGGAAGCCGCGGGAGCGGAGTTTCGCGCGGCGGTGGAAGCGCAATGGCTGCCGCGACTCGACCGCTTCCGTCCGCAGCTGATCCTGGTTTCTGCGGGCTTTGATGCACATGTCGAAGATGACCTCGCTGATCTGCGCCTGCTGGACAGCGATTTCGCCTGGATCAGCAAAATCATATTCGAATATGCCGAACGTTATGCGGACGGAAAAATTGTTTCGACGCTGGAAGGCGGTTATGCATTGCCGGCGCTGGGCCGCAGCGTGGCGGCCCATCTCAATGCGCTGCTGGGATAGGCGACACGCGCGAACACAGCTCTGCGTTCAGGGCTGTGGCAGAAGCAAAGGCTCGAGCGGTTGGGAAAATACGAAGTGGCGGTCCCGAACCTGTGTATGACACTCGAAGCAGGCGGTGACTTCGTTCTGCTCAATATAACCGCCATCCGGGCGGTACTGCGCGAACCGCCATCCACCGGTCTCCTTCGCCTGCGGGTCTTTCACCATCAGTGTATATCCCGCGCCCGTTCCTTCGTTGATCTGTGCGCCATCGGTTTCAACATCGTATACCGCGCCAAGAAAAATGCTCCGCTCAGGGTAAGGCCCACCTGCGGCGAGAGCAGCGAGTGCTTCGGGATTGGCATAAAAATGGTGAAACCCGAACAGCGGATTATCTGCATCGGTGATCGCTAATGAGTGGATATGCACGTAATCGGAAACATCCTGCGGCAACTCTGGTGGTGCGGCCGCGACATTAGCTGCGAACAGACAGCCGATGAGGACGACCATAGAGCGGTTTCTCGATAGATGAAATCTGTATCTCATGATGAGGCTCCTGCATGGTGAATGTTTCACAACTTGCTCCTGCAAAGCGAATCCGGCATTGAATTACCGCAATCCTTTCCTACCCTGATAAGCAGGGTCAGATTTCCTGAACCTGACGCTATGGCAGGAGGCCGTTATGAAACACTGGGCTGAATCAAACTATTTTCTGGTATGGCAGAGCCTGATGGCTGGAGTGCTGTTCGCTGTGCTTGCCGTCGGTACAGAAGCTGCTGACACCGATCAGCGAGTCGAGCCAGACGCTGAAGCCGTATGGAGCCACCTTCAGGAGGTGAAGTACCAGGAAATCTGTAGTCATTGGCCCGGGACCACAGACTTGTATGAAGGCACCGAGCCGCATGGAATGTTGCTGACGACCTACGTAAATCAGATGGCTCAGGAGGCGCTCGACAACAGGAATGTTCCGTTGCCGGTCGGTTCCATGATAGTGAAGGAAAACTACAAGCCCACGAAAGAACTCGCCGCAGTCACCATCATGTACAAGCCGAGTGAGGAATATAATCCGAAGCACAATAACTGGTTCTGGATGAAGCGGCTTGCCGAC
>JAGXGS010000030.1 GCA_024636585.1 Thiogranum sp.
CAACGATACCTGTGGCCATGTTGCCGGTGATGAGCTTCTCAAGCAGCTGACGCAGACACTGCGCTGCGAGCTTCGGGAGGGCGACACATTATCCCGTATCGGTGGCGATGAGTTTGGGATCCTGTTTTGCGGTTGTTCCATTGCGTCCGCTGAACGGCTGGCGGAAAAAATTCGCAAGATGATCGATCATTTCAGATTCGTGTGGGACGACCGTTCCTTCCGGATCGGTGCCAGCATCGGCCTGGTCCCTATCACGGATAACAGCGGAACCATGAGCGATGTCCTGAGTGCTGCGGATTCGGCTTGCTACGTGGCAAAAGAGGGTGGGCGCAACCGGATTCATGTCTATGAAGTGAACGATTCAGCTCTGGTTGAACAGCATGGTCAGATGCAGTGGGTCCAGCGCATTCAGGAAGTGCTCGAAGAAGACCGGTTCCGTTTGTATTTCCAGACCATTGCGCCTATTGATCCACAGCTCAGAGCGACTGAAAAGCTGCACGGTGAGGTGCTGCTGAGAATGCTCGATCGCGACGATCGGCTGGTAGGGCCGGGCTCATTTATCCCGGCTGCCGAACGTTATTCGCTGATGTCCACTATTGATCGCTGGGTGGTGGAAAATACCTTGCGGATTCTGGCGCGGGATATGGACACGGTGACCGCACGACTGAACGCCTGCAGCATCAATTTATCGGGACAGTCGCTTTCGGATGAGAGATTCATGAAGTCGCTGGTCAAACTGATCGACGATACCGGGGTGCCACCGGAATTACTTTGCTTCGAAATCACTGAAACAGCAGTCATCTCCAATCTAACCAGCGCGAGCCATTTGATTGCCAGTCTGCGCGACATGGGTTGTCGGTTCGCACTGGATGATTTCGGCGTAGGCCTGAGTTCGTTTGGCTACCTGAAAAATCTTGCCGTGGATTACCTTAAGCTGGATGGTTGCTTTATCAAGAATATGACCAGGGACAGTATCGATTACGCGATGGTGAAAGCGATCAATTCTGTTGGTCAAACAATGAAAATCAAGACTATTGCTGAGTTTGTGGAGAATGAAGAAACACTGGCCGCACTGCGCAACATCGGTGTCGATTATGCGCAGGGTTATATCATTGCCAAACCCTCTCCACTCGAAGAAGCCCTTTATGGCCGCGTTTCCAGCGTTGCCTAGGCAATTCTCGGGGCTCGCAAAATAGCCGGCCGGGTACCTGGCCGAGGCCAGCTTCCACTGAATCCGCTGTTGGATTCTGCCATTTGCTTCTACATGCAGCTTTCGCAAACCCTCCGGATGTGATTTCATTGGGCGAAGGTCCAACGACCGCTCGTCGCATTTCAGGAGTCTATATGCTCAAGTCGGTAACCGGCACCTTGCTCACCGGTCTGTTCACGATATTGCCGGTGGTGCTGACTGCATATTTTCTGTATTGGCTGGCGGTGTCGGCGGAGAATGTACTGGGTGATGCCATACGACTGTTCCTGCCGGAGAGCCTTTACTGGCCAGGCATGGGTGTCATCGCTGGTTTGCTGGTGATTTTCCTTATCGGGCTTCTGATGAGTGCGTATGTTGCTCAGCGCCTGCTGGATCAGGCCGAACAGCTTCTGTATCGCGTGCCATTGATCAAGTCGATATACCGTGCACTTCGCGATTTCCTCGATTTTTTTTCGCCTGGACAGAAGCGGGAGTTCGAGCAAGTAGTCGCGGTATCGCTGGGCAATGGCATGGAAGTGATCGGATTCGTTACCCAGGCAAGTCCAGAACATCTGCCTGAAGATTTTTGTGAAACAGATAATATTCTCGTCTATATACCGATGAGCTACATGATTGGCGGATTTTCCGTATTTATGCCTCGAGCAGCGGTTCGTCCGATCAGGATGAATATGGATGAGGCTGTGCGATTCACGCTCAGTGCCGGCATCACCGGGAGAAAGTTTGACGCTGCACACGCACCAAAAGCCGCCAGCGGGCAGGGTCCGCAAGATCACTAGAATATAATGCGGGCTTTGCTGGTTGCGCAGGCCGCTGTTGACGCATCAGATGTGACACGGGAGGAATAATAATGAGCGATGAAAATCATATCAGGCCACGGGTAAACGGCCCCTTACGATGCACAGGAGATGTCGAGGTCTGCGATGCCGATGGAAATCTGCTGCGTTCCGGGTCGGAAGTCGAACTGTGCCGCTGCGGGCAGTCGAAGAACAAACCCTTCTGTGATGGCAGTCATGCAGAAGCGGATTTCGAGAGTGATGGCATTTTCTCCGGTGTGACTTCCGAGGAACTCAGTGAGTCAGGGCCGCTCCGACTGATTGTGCATGATAATGCGGGGTTGCTCGCACATGGCCCGATGACAATCTACAGCTCCGACGGCAACTTCAGCGTCACGCGCACAGACGTGGCGCTGTGCCGCTGCGGCCAGTCCGCCAACAAGCCGTTCTGCGATATCACCCATAAGGAGTGTCAGTTCGAAGGTTGAAGGACGAAGCTCGCCTATACTTGTCAGGAGAGGTAATCACGCGATCCCGCAGATGGTCAGGCACATGGATTTCATCGATAAATACACGGTATCAACGAAATACTGGCACGTTCTGGATGAT
The DNA here is from genome assembly GCA_024636585.1 of Thiogranum sp. GTDB lineage: Bacteria > Pseudomonadota > Gammaproteobacteria > DSM-19610 > DSM-19610 > Thiogranum. The sequence goes on from JAGXGS010000030.1 coordinate 2,593, forward strand.
GGCCGTGTTCAGTGTGACGTCTGTCCGCGTTTCTGCAAACTGCATACGGGTCAACGGGGTTTATGCTTTGTTCGGCAGAACCTGCAGGACCAGGTCGTACTTACCAGCTACGGCCGTTCCAGCGGCTACTGCATCGATCCAATTGAAAAAAAGCCGCTGAACCACTTTCTGCCGGGTACGCCGGTGCTGTCTTTCGGAACCGCCGGCTGCAACCTCGCGTGCAAATTCTGCCAGAACTGGGATATCAGCAAATCCAGGCAGATCGATACGCTGGCTGATGCAGCAGCGCCCGAACTCATCGCACGAGCCGCTCAGCAGTTGCAGTGCCGCAGTGTGGCGTTTACCTATAACGATCCGGTTATTTTTCACGAGTACGCCATCGATGTGGCGCAAGCCTGTCGCGAACGCGACATCAAAACCGTAGCCGTCACCGCCGGTTATGTCTGTGATGAGCCGCGCCGCGAATTTTACCGTTACATGGATGCCGCGAATGTCGATCTGAAGGCATTCACCGAAGCATTCTATTACAGGATCACGGGTGCACATCTGGCGCCGGTGCTGGAAACTCTGGAATACATCAGGCATGAAACCGATGTCTGGCTGGAGCTGACGACACTGCTGATTCCGGGTAAAAACGATTCCGAAGAGGAGATCGAGGCCATGACCCGATGGGTGGTGGAAAAACTCGGACCGGATGTTCCCATGCATTTCAGTGCCTTCCATCCGGACTGGAAAATGATGGATGTGCCGGCAACCCCGGCCGCGAGCCTGGTGCGGGCGCGCGAAATTGCTATCAATAACGGGGTGCGCTACGCCTACACCGGTAACGTCCATAATGCTGCTGGCGACAGCACCTGGTGTCATCATTGCGGGCAGAAACTCATTGGCAGGGATTGGTACGAGCTCTCTGACTGGAATCTCACCGCGGACGGGAAATGCAGCGCCTGCGGCACACCCTGTGCGGGGATATTCGAAGCGAATCCGGGACACTGGGGCGCGCGGCGCCAGCCGGTTCGGCTACGTGACTATGCCGCCTGAGTGACCTTCAGTGCAGCCGGTCAGGCGTTGTCGGTGCCGAGCACCGACTGTTGGCGGTTGCGCGCAAAATCGAGCATGCGCTGGGTCGCCTTCAGTGCCTTGCGTCGAATCATTTCATCGACGAAGATCTCATTCGCGCCAGTCTCCAGCACTTCCGCCAGATTGCGCAGTTCGTTCATTGCCATCCACGGGCAATGTGCGCAGGAAACGCAGGTGGCGCCGGCGCCAGCTGTCGGCGCCTCGATGAACAGCTTGTCGGGGGCGGCCTGCCGCATTTTGTACAGAATTCCGTTATCGGTCGCGACGATGAATTCGCGGTTGGGCATCTCCAGGGCCGCTTTGATGATCTGCGTGGTTGATCCTACCCGATCTGCCAGTTCGATTATGGCCTCCGGTGATTCCGGGTGTACAAGCACTGCCGCATCCGGATGTTGAGCCATCAGGCCACGAAGTGCCTCGGCTTTAAAAGCCTCGTGCACAATGCAGGCACCCTGCCACAACAACATATCAGCGCCGGTGTGTTCCTGGATATATCGCCCGAGGTGGCGATCCGGTGCCCAAAGTATTTTCTCACCACGGGCGTGCAGATGGCTTACCAGGTCGACGGCGATGGATGAGGTCACGACCCAGTCGGCACGCGCCTTGACCTCCGCACTGGTGTTGGCGTAGACCACCACCGTGCGGTCCGGGTGAGCATCGCAGAACGGTATGAACTCTTCTGCTGGACAGCCGAGGTCGAGTGAGCATTCCGCTTTCAATGTCGGCATCAACACACGCTTTTCGGGATTCAGGATCTTGGCCGTTTCTCCCATAAAACGCACTCCGGCTACCACCAGCGTCGAGGCCGGGTGTTCATTGCCGAAGCGCGCCATATCAAGAGAGTCCGATACATACCCGCCGGTTTCATCGGCAAGCTGCTGCAGATCGGCATCCGTGTAATAGTGTGCTACCAGCACTGCATCCCGGTCCTTGAGCAGCTGCTTGATACGCGCCATTAACGCGTCCCGCTCGCCGGCGGCATAATCCGGTCGCGCGACACTGCCCGGCAGCGGCATATCGATGTCGCGGACAGCCGGAATAATGGGTGCCAATGTAGCCATATTGCCTAGATTGGGTGTGCCGGCGTCGATTTTCAACCTCCCTGATGGGGGGGTAGAGCTTGCTAGGGTGCGGTTTTGCGAAACAGCGCCACGCTCAGATCGTCCGGATGCCCGATGATCCCGTCGCCACTGTTGAGCATCCGGCGGGCGGCGAAATCGACCAGCGTGCGAGTGGCCTTCTGCAGTGTCCCGGTGCGGATGATGTCAACAATCTCCCGCACCAGCAGGTTGTCGAACAGACCATCGCTGGCCACAATGCCTGTGTCGCGCGTGGCAATAGTCGTGGGACTGCCGATCTCCATGTGCATTTCCTGCGAACCCAGTACATTGCTGACGATATTGCGCTCTGCATGCTGGAGCGCGTCCAGCTCGTTGAGAAATCCGCCCCGGACACCGTCGCCGGTCGGTGAATGCGGATTGGTCTCGGCCTTGAGTCGGGCCCGCTGTCCGGTGAGGAGCATGCCCGAGTCGCCTACGTGCCAGGTGCGCGCCGAATAACCGTCGATCTCAACCAGCATCAGGGTAGTCGCGGAGTTGCTGCCAGAGTCGAGAATCGCCTGGTTGGCCTGCTCGATGCCTTCCATGATGCCTTCGCGCGAGGACGCTGCCTGCCGGATACATGCAGTAATCACCTTCAGCGCAGTCTCTGATGCAGCCGCACCGGCCGGTAACCCGCCGACACCATCTGCGACCGCAATTATCACCCCGTCTTCCGCAAACGGTATGATTGCGATGCAGTCTTCGTTATCGGTGTCCTTATTGGGGGCCGGATGGGTATAAATGCTGATCAGGGTGTTGCCGGCCCGATAGAGTTGCGGTTCCTGGCATGCCGCCCGCGCCAGCAGCACCGGCTCATGCACGGCGCGGAATACGATTTTTGCCGCCATTAAACTAGTCCCACTGAATCATTTCCAGATGTTGACGAAGCTCGCCAGCGCTTCTGAAGCGCTTGAGGACCAGGGTGCGTTTCAACCCGGAGCAGATCGATTTGATGGGGGCAGGTTGCTTCGAGTAATGCTTCTGTCCTCCGATCGACTCGTACAGCAGCTTGACCATATCCATGACATCCTCCTTGATGTTCGCCCGGCTTGGCGGCCCCCAGTGATACATGTCTACCAGCTTGATGTCGAAGCTCAGGCCATAGCGCTGCAGGATGATGTTGTCCGAATGCAGATCGCCGTGATATTCCCCGATGGTATGGACGGTCTCCATGCCCCGGGCCAGTGCATGCAGCAGGTGCACGGCCTGAAACGCGGGAAGCCGCTGGCCGGGTTGTCGGGCAAGAAACTGGCTTAGCAGCTCGCCTTCGACAAACTCGGAAATGAGCATGGTGACGGGAATGCCCTTGAGCGTGATGCCCATATGATTGTGATACTGGATGACGATCGGACAGTGGCGCAGCGCATTGAGCTTTTGCGCATAGCGCATCGCGGTTTTGTCGCCGCGGTTGCGCGCCGGGAAAAACAGCTTCGCCGTGCGCTCGATGCCGGTGCAACGTTCGCGCACCAGGTACACTTCACCCTCCCAGCCGCTGCCCAGTAACTCCACTACCTCATAGTAGCGGGTGAGCATCTGGCCGGGCTTCAGGTTGAATTCAAATACGTCTTTCGCTTCGCGCATGTGGAGCGTGCAGGAATCAAGGGCAGTGGTGATGTTAGACCAAGATGCCGCCGAGAGCGACTGATTTTGCGGTATGCTTGCCGCGCGCCGAGCACTCCGGCAGAACAATCCGGCAGATGGAGACCAGACGTTGCAAGCGATTTTTCGAGACAAGAAGGTGCTGTCGTGGGCGTTGTACGACTGGGGGAATTCAGCTTACGCGACCTGCGTGCTGGCGGCTTTTTTTCCAGCCTTCTATAAGGAGTACTGGAGCGCTGGCCTGGACGCGAGCATCAGTACTTTTCACCTCGGCGTTGCCAATTCAACCTCCAGCCTGATGCTGGTGGTGCTGGCGCCGGTGCTCGGGTCCATGGCCGATAGCAGCGCCACGAGAAAGTGGTTTCTGGGTGTTTTCGCGTTGCTGGGTATCAGCATGACCGCCGCCCTGTACTTTGTCGCGCAGGGACACTGGCTGCTGGCGATAAGCATATTCGCCATTGGTAATCTTGCTTTCTCAGGGGCGAACATTTTCTACGATGCACTGCTTGTGCATGTCGCTCCGCGCGCGCGTCTCGATGTCGTATCCGCCTATGGTTATGCGCTCGGTTACCTGGGAGGCGGCGTGTTGTTCGCCGTCAGCGTCGCCATGCTGCTGTGGCCGGAAGTGTTTGGCCTTGCTAATAAAGCGCAGGCGGTACGGGTGGTATTCCTGTGCGTGGCGGTCTGGTGGTTGCTGTTTTCGCTGCCGCTGTTCATCAACGTGCCAGAGCCTCCGGGCACCGGGCTGGGAGGCGCGAGTAATGCCGTCACGGCGGGTTTCCGGCAGTTGCGCAACAGCTTCCGGGAAATACGCAAGCTGCGCGTCGTAATGCTGTTTCTGATCGCCTACTGGTTGTACATCGATGGAGTGGACACCATAGTGCGCATGGCGGTGGATTTTGGTATGTCGATCGGTTTCGATATGTCGAATTTGCTGACTGCTCTGTTGATCACCCAATTCGTGGCATTTCCTGCTGCCATCGGGTTCGGCTACCTGGGTGAACGGATTGGCGCGAAGGCCGGTATTCTGATTGCTATAGGTATTTATATCGCTGTCACTATCTGGGCATCAACCATGCAACAGATCAGCGAGTTTTATGTGCTGGCAGTGATTATCGGCCTGGTGCAGGGCGGTGTGCAATCGCTGAGTCGGTCTCTGTATGCGCGCATCATTCCGGCCAACAAGTCAGCGGAATATTTCGGGTTCTATAACATGCTTGGCAAATTTGCTGCGGTGCTGGGGCCATTGATGGTCGCTTTTGCCAGTGTACTGACGGGGGATCCACGCAAGGCATTACTGACTATCGTGATTCTGTTTGTCGCGGGAGGTCTGCTGCTTTGGCGGGTGGATGAACGGGAAGGCGCGCGCATGGCGCAGGAGCTGGCGCGCCTCTAGGATTTTTGCCTCGCAGACCGCACTCGCGGCAGCCTGCGAGCATCGGCTCAGTTGTTTTTGGCGCCCTGGTCGATCCAGACCTTGATGGTCTCGATTTGTTCTTCCGAAAGCGGCTGCTGATTGAGCGGCATGTTCAGGACCGGATCAGCCTTGTGCTCCAGCAGGATCGCCATGGTGCTGGAAAAGCCGGATCCCGGCACGATGACCGGGCCGTATTTTGTGCCCTTCATCAAATCCTCGTAAGTGTCCATACTGAAGCCACTGGCGACTTGCCCCTCGCCGCCTTCTTTATGGCAGTTCAGGCAATTTTCCTCGAGAATCGGATAAACATCTTTTGAATAGCTGACCTGTTCGGAGCAGCCCGAGCCGAGCAGCGAGAACAGGCACAGGGTGGTCAATGTGGGAATGTATCGTGGCATGAGCTTTTCCTTATTCGGGTAGTCGAACAGCTGGTTGTATTTAATCACAAAAGCCGGTGTGAAGTATTGATGCAAATCATATTCAGAAGCGGCGGTCAAAACAAGGCGCGAGTTCAGTTTGCATGGAGAAATCCGGTCACCTGATCGGCAATCACTGACGCATTCTGCGTGCAGTCATTGAGCGCTACGCCTCGGTAGGCATTTCCGGTAAGAAAAAGTCCTGGCAGCAATGCCAGCCGGCGCTCGATGGCGGCCAGCCGGTCGCGGTGCCCTGGCGTGTACTGGCAAATTGCTTGTGGCCACTTGAAGACCTGTATGAAAACCGGCGGCGCCTCGATTCCCAGCACCGCCGACAATTCCGCCCGTGCCAGTTGTACCAGCTGATCCTCGTCCAGCGCCGCCAGGGCCGGTGCCCGGGCGCCGCCGATCAGGGTCCTTAGCAGTACGCTGCCGGGCGGTGAGCGGTGCGCGAAGATACTGGAAGTCCAGAGGCTGCCGAGTATCTTGCGCGACTCTTCGCCGGGCACCAGAAATCCGAAGCCATCGAGTTGCCGGTTCAGCCGCGCCTGCTCGAAACCGAGTCCCACTACTGCCACCGGCGCGTATTCGAATTGCTGCAATATCGCCGAAAGTTCTGCATCCAGCGCCTGCAACGGCTGCCAGGTATCACAGGCCTGCGACGCAAGCACTGCGACGTCACAATCATGGGGCGGACGTCCGGCACCGAAATTCAGCTGATAGCCGGTCGGGGTCCGGCTTACTTCCTGTACCGCGGCATTGCATACCAGTTGCTGGCCCAGCCTTGCCGCAAGCGTCTCCGGCAGCACCGACAGGCCGCCGGCGAAGGAGGTCAGGGTGCCGCCCGGACCGGCCGGTCCTGCTCCCGGACTGTGCTTGCGGCGCTGCAACTGCAGGGCCAGCATGGCGCGGATCAGACTCCGGTAGTTTTGCTCGAGTTCGGCAATGCGCGGAAAACAGCTGGTCAGGCTGAGGCGCTCCGGATCGCCTGCGAACACGCCGGCGACCATTGGGTCGAGCAGTCGCGCAGCGGCCTGTGCGCCTAGCCGCCGCCGTCCGAATTCGGCAACGGTCGGATCAGCGTCTGGCGCTGTCGGGGTGGCCCAGAGTTCGCCGAGGATGCGCAGCTTTCCGAGCGGGTCGAGTAGCCCCGAGCGCAGGAAAGCCATTGCGGTTCCCGGCAGCTCATGCAGGCGGCCGCGTGAATAAATGTAGCGCCGCCGCGCCGCCTCTTCGCTGCGCAGCAACTGGTCACTGAGCCCCAGTTCCTCGCACAGCGCCAGCGTCGAAGGTTTGGAATCGAGAAAACCGTTCGGGCCGGCCTCGCACAGAAAGCCGTCCCGCTGTGCCGCACCGATCTTGCCACCGACGCCGGGACCGGCTTCGAATACGCGTAGCTGGTAATCCATACCGCTGCCACGCAGTCGCTGATCGATCTGCCAGGCGGTTGCGAGTCCGGAAATGCCGGCACCGACGACGCTGATAGTCTTCATGCGCTGTTCTCCGGGTGGGGCAGGGTATGGCTTCCGGTCATGATTTTAGACTATCACGTAAATTCATCGGGCTGCGCAACAATTTTGCTCCACGGTCGGGTCCGGATTGGCGGCTGTCAGTGGTGCCTGTCATACTGCTGAAAACGATAACCGGCACACTGAACGAGCAGGAAAGGAGACTATGAGCGCTAAACCGGAAATCCAGAATATGGCCGTCTTCTGCGACTTCGAGAATGTCGCCCTCGGGGTGCGTGACGCAAAATACGCGGCCTTCGATATCCAGAAGGTGCTCGAGCGGTTGCTGCTGAAGGGCAGCATCGTGGTGAAAAAGGCCTATTGCGACTGGGACCGCTACAAGGATTTCAAAGGTGCCATGCATGAAGCTGCATTTGAGCTGATTGAGATACCGCACGTGCGCCAGTCGGGTAAGAATTCTGCCGACATCCGCATGGTCGTCGACGCGCTGGACCTGTGCTACACCAAGCTGCACGTCGACACGTTCGTCATCATCAGTGGCGATTCCGATTTCTCGCCATTGGTGAGCAAGCTGCGCGAGAACAACAAGATTGTGGTCGGGGTCGGAGTCAAAAACTCGACCTCCGATCTCCTGATCGCGAATTGCGATGAATTCATTTACTACGATGACCTGGTGCGCGGTGCAGAGCAGCGGCGGCGCAAGGGCAAGACGGTGGCGCGCAAAACCCGCGCAAAGGCCGCCCCCCACAGCATCGACGACAAACGCCAGGATGCGTTCGACGTGGTGCTGGAGACGGTGCAGGCATTGTTCGCAGAGCGCGGCGAAGAGGACAAAGTGTGGGGCTCTATGGTGAAGCAGGCGCTGAAACGGCGTAATCCCGGTTTCAACGAAAGCTATCACGGTTTTCGCAGCTTCGGGCAGCTGCTGGAGCAGGCCCAGGAGCAGGGGCTGCTGAAGCTGGAGCTGGACGAAAAGTCGGGCGGCTATATTATCAAGAGCTTTGCACAAGAGGACTAGCGGGCGAGGCAGCGATGAGCCACAAACACGATCGGATCCTCCAGTCGATTCTAGAGGAGCCGGTGAGCGGAAACATCCACTGGCGGGAAGTCGAGTCATTATTGCAGCACCTTGGCGCGGATATCGAACCCGGCCACGGTGCGCGGCTCAAGGTGCTGCTGAATGGAGTCGAAGGAACGCTGCACCGTCCCCATCACAGTGGCGTATGCAGCAAGCAGGAAATACGACACCTGCGTGATTACCTGTTGCGGGTTGGCGTGCGGAAGGTCGAATCGCCATAACTTTCTATCAAATAATGAGATTGAGCATCAATTAATGAGCATGGATCAAACGGAAGCAGAAGCACTGAATGCACAGTTTGGCATCGAAGATCAGGTCAGCTTTCGGGAACAATCTCCCGGATTCATAGTGATAGACATCGCCAATGCGCAGGCGACAGCGGCGCTGGCCCTGCAGGGAGCGCAGTTGCTCACCTGGACGCCGGCCGGGCAACCGGCAGTGGTCTGGCAGTCTCCGGAGGCGCGCTTTGTTGACGGCAAATCGGTGCGCGGTGGCGTGCCGGTGTGCTGGCCCTGGTTTGGCGCCCGTCCTGACGATGCGACGCTGCCGGCGCACGGCTTTGTCCGCACCGCGCGCTGGGAGGTGATTCGGACCGCAACGCTGGCCGGCAGTGGCGCAACCCGCGTCGAATTGCGGTTCCTGCACAGCGACGCCACGCGCCGGATGTGGCCGCATCGGTCCGAACTCGAGTTGCACGTCGATATCGGCAGCACCCTGGAAATGGAACTGATAAGCCGTAATACCGGTGCCGAGGCGTTCACTATGACTCAGGCTCTGCATACCTATTTCGCGGTCGGCGATATACGCCAGACCCGGGTTACCGGTCTCGACGGCTGTGACTACCTCGATAAGGTCGGGGAGGAACAGCGTCGCCGGCAGCAGGGGCCGGTGACCTTCAGTGGCGAAACCGACCGAATCTATGTGGATACCGATGCGGATTGCCTCATCGAAGATCCGCATCTGCAACGCCGCATTCGTGTCAGCAAACGCGGCAGCCATTCAACGGTGGTGTGGAATCCGTGGATCGAAAAGGCTGACCGGCTCGGCGATCTTGGTGAAGACGGCTACCTGCACATGGTGTGCGTGGAAAGCGCCAATGCCGCCGACGATCGGGTCACACTCGAGCCGGGTAACGAGTATCATCTTGCGGTCCGCTACAGCGTCGAAGCACTCGATTAGGCAAAACTACAGGGTCGGGAAAAGCGGCGCCATCAGCGTGTCAGCGTTGATGACGACCTGTCGCAATGGCTTGCCGCTGGCACGTGCGGCAAGCCATGGCTTTACCAGCACGAACAGCCTGGTGGCTGCGGCCAGTGCCGGTACCGACATGAGCAGCGAATCCCCGTCGCGATTGAGTTCGACGCGCTGTTGCGGTTCCGGTGCCGATGCATAGATCGCCAGGTGGTCCCAGTCGACACGGACACCGGCTGCCCGATGACGCCGGATTTCCAGCGCCAGGTGCTCCAGCTCGGCAATAACGCGGGCGCAGGCTTCGCGCTTGTGCGCAAGGTTCTGCGTATCCAGGAACTGGAACTCGAGGCCCTGATCATTACCGCAGATCGGACCTGAATATTCGCTGAACGTCCATTCTATGGTGGAATCGGGAGCCGCCATTGCGTAGTGCGGTGGCTGAAACTCCGCGAGCAGTGCTGCGCAGGGTTGTTGTGCGCAAAAACTCGCCAGAATATCCTGTTCGAACGACAGCTGCAGTTGCGGTCTCGGACCGCTGATCACTACCGTGGTGCCATCGATGATAACTTCCACATCGCTGCCGGCGCCGACACGAATCTCGATCGATGCGGCGTCTGTGATGCTATCAGCAATTCTCCACAGCTCATTGGCATAGCTGTCCACAGCATCTGCCCAGCGCGCCAGATGGGTCCCGGTATCGATGCGTGCACGGCTGGCCTCATCCGCATAAGCTGTAGCCATTTCGTGGAGCGCCGAGGCGGCGAAGTCGCTGCGCACTGTCGGCGCGGCCTGGCTGACCGCCGGCGCCAGCCGTTGCAGTTCGCCGGCCGTGACCTGTAAAGGCAGGCCGAGCAGCAGCATCGCTAACAGCAGGAGCACCTCAGTGTGTATGTTCGCTGCCGCCGTGGCGGGAAGTCGATCGAAGCGGTACGAAAGCCACCCCCAGCAAATCCCGGCTGTGGGTTTTGCCGCTCAGGTCTTTGTGTATCAGCATCAGTTCCTGATGCTGCAGGGGCGGACCGACCGGAATGACCAGACGGCCTCCGGGCCGGAGCTGTTCAAGTAACGCCGGCGGTATAAACGGCGCTGCGGCAGTGACGATGATCCCGTCATACGGCGCATGCTCGGGCCAGCCTGCGTAGCCGTCGCCGCTGCGGGTTTCGACATTGTCGTAGCCTTGTTCTGCAAGCCGGCTGGCGGCCGCGGTACTCAGTTCCGCCTCCAGTTCAACGCTGTAGGCCTGCCGGCACAGGCGCGCCAGCACCGCGGTCTGGTAGCCGGAGCCGGTGCCGATTTCCAGCACTGTATGTTCCGGCTCCAGTTCCAGCAGGTCGGTCATCAGCGCCACCATGTAAGGTTGTGAGATTGTCTGTCCGCAACCAATCGGCAAGGGACCGTTGTCGAAGGCATGCGCACGCAGTTCGGGCGGTACAAACAGATCGCGCCGTACCTCGGCCAGCGCCTGCATGACCCGTTCGTCGAGGGCGGTTCGGCCGATCGCACTCTGGGTGAGTTCCACTTCCAGAGCAATTTCCGCGAGCATCCGGTGAAGATTCCCGGCCATACTGTTTCCTCCGTTCAGAAACATAAGTCTAGCCGCCGGGGGGCGCCGGCGTTGGTAACTGCGCCGCCCGCGGGTCGGCATAAACCCCGGTAGCTTGTGCGGGACCCCGCTTGCACGCCACCGACAGGCCTTGAAATCCGACCCAAACAAGGTCATAGTAATACTTGATCAATTTACTCAGGTATTTTCCGGGGAGTGCCAAGCGCATGAGTTCTCAACAACAAACAGTCGATGAGCTGATCCGCTCCGACTATGAACACGGTTTTGTCACGGCCATCGAGTCGGACACCGTGCCGCCAGGCCTCAATGAATCGGTCATCCGCACCATTTCAGCCAAGAAGAACGAGCCGGAGTGGATGCTGACTTTGCGTCTGCAAGCCTATCAGCACTGGCTGACCATGGAGCATCCGGACTGGGCGCACGTCCAGCATCCGCCCATCGATTTTCAGGCGGTTTCCTATTATTCCGCTCCCAAACGGAAGGAAGACGGCCCGCAGAGTCTGGACGAAGTCGACCCGCAGCTGCTGGATGCCTACAACAAGCTGGGCATTCCACTGGAAGAGCAGAAAGCGCTGGCAGGCGTGGCTGTCGATGCCGTATTCGACAGTGTCTCGGTGGCCACTACTTTCCGCAAGAATCTCGCCGACGTGGGGGTTATTTTCTGTTCCATGTCGGAGGCGGTACAGGAGTACCCGGAGCTGGTGCAGAAATACCTTGGCACGGTGGTGCCATACAAGGACAACTTCTTCGCCTGTCTGAATGCGGCGGTATTTACCGACGGCACCTTTGTCTACATTCCCGAAGGCGTGCGCTGTCCGATGGAGCTGTCGACCTATTTTCGCATCAATGAGGCGAATACAGGCCAGTTCGAACGCACCCTGATCATTGCCGAGGCCGGCAGCCACGTCAGCTATCTGGAAGGCTGTACTGCGCCGATGCGCGACGAGAACCAGTTGCATGCGGCGGTGGTGGAACTGATCGTCATGGATGATGCGAAGATCAAGTATTCGACTGTGCAAAACTGGTATCCGGGCGACGCGGAAGGACGTGGCGGCATCTATAACTTCGTCACCAAGCGCGGCGATTGCCGCGGCGCGCGTTCACATATTTCCTGGACGCAGGTGGAGACCGGTTCCGCGATCACCTGGAAATATCCCAGCTGCATACTGCGTGGCGATGATTCGGTGGGTGAGTTCTATTCGGTCGCGGTGACGCGCGGCATGCAGCAGGCGGACACCGGCACCAAGATGATTCACCTGGGCCGCAACACCCGCAGCACTATTGTGTCCAAAGGCATTTCCGCTGGTCGTGGCCAGAACACCTATCGCGGTCTGGTGCGCATGACGCCCCGTGCGGAAAACGCCCGCAACCACAGCCAGTGCGATTCTCTGCTGATTGGTGATCGCTGCGGTGCGCATACCTTTCCTTACATCGAAGTGCGCAATCCCACTGCCAAGGTCGAGCACGAGGCGACGACCTCCAAAATCGGCGATGATCAGCTGTTTTACTGCCGCCAACGCGGGCTTTCGGAAGAAGATGCGGTATCGATGATCGTAAATGGCTTCTGCAAGGAAGTCTTCAACGAGCTGCCGATGGAATTCGCCGTCGAAGCCCAAAAACTTTTGAACCTCACGCTGGAAGGCGCGGTCGGTTAATTACAATTTCGGAGACTGATGACTATGCTTTCAATCAAGAATCTGCACGTTTCGATCGAGGACAAGGCCATCCTGAAGGGTCTGAATCTGGAAATCGCTGCCGGTGAGGTGCACGCTGTCATGGGGCCGAACGGCTCCGGTAAAAGTACACTGTCGCATGTGCTGGCTGGCCGCGAAGGTTATGAGATCACCGACGGCGAAGTGCTGTTCAACGGTGAAGATCTGTTGAGCCTGGAACCCGAACAGCGTGCGCGCCTTGGTATTTTTCTTGGCATGCAGTATCCGGTCGAACTGCCGGGTGTGAACAACATGACCTTTATGCGCGAGTCCCTCAACGCTGTACGCCGAGGGCGCGGCGAAGCGGAGCTGGATGCCGTGGCCTTCATGAAGAGGGTGCGCGAGAAGGCAAAGCTGGTGGAACTCGACGATCGGCTGCTCAAGCGCAGCGTCAATGCCGGGTTTTCCGGTGGCGAGAAAAAACGTAACGAGATATTGCAGATGGCAATGCTGGAACCGCAGCTGGCAATTCTCGATGAAACCGATTCGGGTCTCGATATCGATGCGCTGCGGGTAATATCCGGTGGTGTCAATGCACTGCGCAGTCCGGACCGTTCCATTATCCTGATTACCCATTACCAGAGACTGCTCGACTACATTCAACCTGATTTTGTGCACGTGCTGGTGGATGGCCGCATCGTCCGCTCCGGCGACAAGCAGCTGGCGCTGGAGCTCGAAAAGAAAGGCTACGGCTGGATCGAGGAGGAGGCGGCTGCATGAGCACTACGGTGGAAGCACAACGTGCCTGGTTCGAACAGGCGATTGATCAGGCCCAGGGCGACTTGCCGGGCCAGGATCTCGAGTGGCTGCAACAGACACGCGCCCATGCGCGGCGCGCGATCGGGACACTGCCGGTCCCGAATCGCAAAAGCGAGGAGTGGCGTTATACCGCTATCGAAGGGCTGTTGAAAAACAGCTTTCAGACGCCCGCCGGTGAAGCGGATGCAGCGCGGGTTCTGGAAGCCGGTGGTTGGCTCGAACCCGATTATCCCGCTTACCGGGTGATGATCGTGAACGGGCGTTGTATCGCGGATGCGTCACAGACGGCGGGTTTGCCGGAAGGCGCGACTGTCGGCAGCCTGCGCACTGCACTGGCGACTGATCCCGAGCTGCTGGGCACCTGGTTTGGCCAGGCGGCCGCACACACCGATCATCTGTTTACCGCGCTCAACACCGCGTTGATCAATGACGGCATATTCCTGCATCTGGAACCCGGCGTAGTGCTGGACCGGCCAGTGGAAGTGGTATATCTGAGCCTGGGACAGGAGCAGGCGCCGCTGACACAGCCACGCAACCTGGTGGTGCTGGAGAATGGCGCCAGCGCAACACTGGTGGAACGCTTTATCGGTCCCGGTGATGCACTGTACTTTCACAATGGCGTGACCGAACTGGCGCTCCGCGACGGTGCCGTCCTCAAGCACTACCGGGTGCAGGATGAAAGCCGTAATGCTTACCACCTGAGCAGTCTGTACCTGACGCAGGATCGCAACAGCCTGTATCAGGGCACTACGCTGGCATTTGGTGGCGCCTGGGCTCGCACCGATTATCAGGCGGTCTTCAAGGAAGAAGGGGCGCGCTGCGAACTCGGCGGACTGTATACTGTCGGCGACCGGCAATTGACCGACTTTCACCTCGACGTGCGCCACAACGTACCGGACTGTTCGAGTCGCGAGCAGTTCAAGGGCATTCTCTACGGCAAGGGGCGCGGCGTATTCGACGGCCGCATCCTGGTGGAAAAACAGGCACAGCACAGCGATGCACATCTCAGCAATGACAACCTGTTGTTGACGGAAAATGGTGAAATCGACACCAAGCCGCAGTTGGAAATCTATGCCGATGACGTCAAGTGCAGTCATGGAACCACCGTCGGGCAGATTGATCCACAGCAGATGTTTTACCTGCGCTCACGGGGTATCGATGCCGACGCAGCGCGCCGGATGCTGTGTCTGGGTTTTGCGGGCGAGGTGATAGATGCGATCGAGGTGCCCGAACTGCGCGAGTATGCCAGCCAGCGTCTGGTCGCCACACTCAACCAGTCAATACAGGCCGCGGAGTAATCGGTTATGGATGTGAAACCGGTTTTTTATCGCGCGCCGGGGCAGCCACTGCAGGAAAGCACCCCGGAGTTGCCCGCCGATGCACCGCTACGTGACCGGATCATCGCCGCCATGCGCAGTGTGTACGATCCGGAGCTGCCGCTGAATATTTACGATCTCGGGCTGATCTATGACATCAATATCAGCGACTCGGCGGAAGTCGATATCACCATGACACTGACCGCGCCGGGCTGTCCGGTAGCCGGAATCCTGCCGGGCCAGGTCGAGTCTGCGGTTCGCAATGTCGCGGGCGTCAGCGCCTCGCGCGTGGAGCTGGTATGGGATCCGCCCTGGGACAAGGATCGTATGAGTGATGAAGCAAAACTGACATTGGGGTTGTTTTGAGCCTCATTACGCACAACGGAGATCGCCAAGATGGCTGTTGAATTAACCGAAAATGCCGCACAGCATGTCGCGGCTATGTTAGATAAGCGCGGGCATGGAGTCGGCTTGCGTCTGGGAACCCGCAAATCGGGATGTTCCGGTTTCGCCTACGTGGTCGAGTATGCTGATGCAATCGGCGACAACGATCAGGTGTTCGAGTGTCACGGCGTCAAGATCGTCGTCGACAGCGATAGCCTGGCAAGTCTCGAGGGCATGGAAGTCGATTATGTCAGGAGCAATGCCATCAACAAGGGCTTTGAATTCCGCAATCCAAACGTCAAGGACAGTTGTGGTTGCGGCGAATCCTTCAGCGTCTGAACGGCTGCCCGGAGTGTATATGAACAGCCTTGACGAAATCGTCGATATCTTCGAGTTGCTCGGTGACTGGGATCAGCGCTACGAGTACCTGATTGAACTGGGAGAGAACCTCCCGGTCATGCCCGACGAGCTGAAAACCGAGAACAACCGCGTGAAAGCCTGCATGAGCAAGGTCTGGATCAGCGCGTATCCCGATCCGGAGAATGCGAAGCTGGTGCGCTTTCACGGTGATTGCGACACCAGTATTATCAAAGGTGTACTTGCGTTACTGATCGATCTTGCGGGTGGACGTCCCGCCGCCGAAATCGAAAAACTGGATCTCGATGAAATTTTTGCGCGGCTCAACCTCGACGAACACCTGTCGCCAAACCGGCACGTCGGTGTCTATGCGCTGGTGGAGCTAATGAAGCAGCAGGCGCGAAAACTCGACCGTTCGTCGCTCCACGTGGCCTGAAAAAGCCGGTACTTTCCGGCCGGCTTGGCTTACACTGCACAGTGTCGATGCCTGACATCGACGCTGTTTTTTTATGGCATGAGCAAAGACAGATACCGCGCTACCATTCTCGAATTGTCCAACCGCATTGTTGCCGCCCAGGAGCCGATCCGGATCCTCGACGCGATCAAGTGGGACGACAGTATTCAGCAGGCGTTTTTTGCGGCCGGCTGCCGTGTGCAGCCGGCCGTCGACCGTGACTATTATCAGCGCTTGCCGCTCACCGATGTTGCGGCGCTGCGCAGCGAATTCAATGCTATAGATCGGGCGGTCATGGCGCGCCTCGGGCGCTATAACGCGGCGGGTAATATCATGCGGCGCATGTGCCGCGAATACCTGCGGGTGCTGGATATGCTCGAAGCGCGCGGAACGCCGGCATTCTCTGACATTTCCCAGGAGCTGTACGGCCGCTCCGGAGACGCCTTTCATGTCGGCGGACCGACTCTGGCCGATCTCGGGCTGATGCTGGATGAGTCGCTGCGCAATATTGATGAAGGGATGTTCCTGGAGCAAAGCGCCAGAAATATTCCCGCCGCCCAGGCGGTGTCGCTGTTGCAGCAGCGTCTGGATCGGGTGTTCACCGATCCCGCCGCGCGTGTGCGGGTCATCGAGAGCGACGGCATTGTCGCTGACGCGGCCGCCGGTTCGGACTACATCAAACTCAGATCCGACAGCCTGTTCAGTGAACGTGACCTGCACGGACTGGAAGCACACGAAGGCTGGGTTCATGTCGGCACTACGCTGAATGGCCGCATGCAGTCGGTATGTACTTTTCTCAGCAAGGGCACGCCATCGGACACGGTCACCCAGGAAGGGCTGGCAGTATTCATCGAGATTATTTCTTTTAACTCTCACCCGGCGCGCCTGCGCCGTATTGCCGATCGCATACGCGGCATTCATCTTGCGGAGCAGGGTGCGACCTTCATGGATGTCTTCAGGCTATTGGTCGACGAAGGTCGCGGTGAGAAAGACGCCTGGTCGGCAGCGGCGCGAATTTTTCGTGGCAGTACCGCAGAACTGGGGCCTTTTACCAAGGATCTCGCTTACAGCAAGGGCTTCGTGCTGGTCTACAGCTTTATTCGTCTGGCGGTGCGGCGCGGCCTGCTGAGCCGCATACCTCTGCTGTTTTGCGGCAAGCTGGCGATCGAGGATATGGGCGTGATTGCCCAACTGGCTGATGAGGGTTTGATCGAGCCACCGAAATACCTGCCGCCGCAGATGGCCGATCTCAATGCATTAACTGCCTGGATGGCGTTTTCAAACTTCCTCAACCGGCTCGATGTGTTGCAGATGGACGCGGACTTTTCGCACCTGTTGAACTAAGGAACCTCTGAATAATTCGTCATTGCGAGGCGCGTAGCGCCGCGGCAATCTTCAGCCAGTTGATGCAGTATTACGGATTGCCACGCCAGGCTGCAATGACAGGAAAATCATTCGCGCACTACGACGTTCACTTCGATCGTTTCGCGTCCGTCGCTTATCCACATCTGGCCATCCTGAATAGTGCACTGCAACTGCATGGAGCGCTGCGCAAGTCCGGCCAGGGCCTGGGCGATGGCCGGCTCGATATCAAATACGGTCAGGTTATCGAAACGCTGCAACCCCCCCCGCACCTGCTGCCACCACAGGTCGGCGGCATGGCCGCTGTACGTGTATACAAGCACCTGACTCGCGCGGTGACATGCCTTGCGCAGGCGCTTTTCATCCGGCTGACCGACTTCGATCCAGGTGTCGATGTCGCCGGTCAGATCCCGGCTCCACAGATCCGGTTCATCACTGCTGCTGATGCCGCGGGTGAATTCCAGCGCTGCACCGGCATGCCGCGCGAATGCCAGCAGACGCATCATCATGCGCTCATCGGTTTCCGATGGATGGCGCGCCAGCGTCAGCGCGTGTTCCTGATAATAGTTCCGGTCCACGTCGATGACGTTGAGTTCGCTCTTGAAAATGGTTGCTTTCAGTGCCATGGCGCGGACTGCTGTATCAGAGGTTCAAGCCTGGCATGATAACCGTTCGCTTGCGTGTCTGCCCCTGTAACCGGCGAGCCCGGCATCGTACAATGCGCCGATGACTGAACCCGGCAGCGCTCCCGAACAACTCCATGCCACGCTGCGGCGGGTGTATGGCTTTCACCAGTTTCGCCCCAATCAGCAGGAAATCATTGAGGATCTCATAGGCGGGCGCGACGCCTTCGTGCTGATGCCGACCGGGGGCGGAAAGTCGCTCTGCTACCAGTTGCCGGCGCTACATCGCAAGGGTGTGGCGATAGTCGTGTCGCCACTGATTTCCTTGATGAAAGACCAGGTGGACGCCATGCAGGCGAGTGGGGTGGCGGCGGCTTTCTATAACTCGTCGATGGCCGCCGAAAAAGCCCGCAGCGTCCTGGCACAGCTGCATGCCGGCGAGTTGGACCTGCTGTATATCGCGCCGGAACGGCTCATGACGCCGGGATTCCTGGCGCGACTGGCGGACATGGACATCGCTTTGCTGGCGATCGACGAAGCGCACTGCGTGTCCCAGTGGGGCCATGATTTTCGTCCCGAATATGTGCAACTGGGCAAGCTGCGCCAGCACTTTCCGGGTGTGCCGCTGGTGGCATTGACCGCAACCGCTGATCCGGCCACACGCGAGGACATAGCTGCAGTGCTGGGTCTGCAGGCGGCACAGCAGTATATGACCAGCTTCGATCGCCCGAACATCCGCTATACGGTGCTGGAAAAGCACAAGCCGTTCGAGCAATTGCAGCGGTTCTTCGCTGCCCATGCCGGTGAAGCAGGTATCGTGTATGCACTGTCGCGCAAACGTGTGGATGAAACCGCCGGTCGTCTGCAGGCGCTGGGCGTGCGTGCAGAGGCTTATCATGCCGGTTTGCCGGCGGCGCACCGCGCGCGCGTTCAGGAACAGTTCCTGCGCGATGAACTGGATGTCGTGGTGGCGACGGTGGCTTTTGGTATGGGCATCGACAAACCTAACGTGCGCTTCGTCGTGCATTATGACGTACCCAAGAATATCGAAGGCTACTACCAGGAGACCGGGCGTGCCGGACGCGATGGCATGGCCGCGGAGGCATTGCTGCTGTACGGCGCCCAGGATGTCATGACCGCGCGCCGCCTGGTGGAAAACAGCGACAATCCCGCGCAGCGGCGCATCGAGTTGCACAAGCTCAATGCAATGACCGGCTTTGCGGAAAGCCTTACCTGCCGGCGCCGCGTGTTGCTGGGGTATTTCGGTGAACCGCTGTTCCAGGAATGCGGTAACTGTGATGTCTGTCTGGACCCGCCACAACGCTACGACGCCACCGAAGATTCACGCAAGGCGCTGTCCTGCGTGTATCGCGTCGGTCAGCGTTTCGGCATGAAGCACGTGATCGACGTATTACGCGGTGCCGACAATGAACGGATCCGCAGCCTGAATCATTCGGCATTATCCACCTATGGCATTGGCGCGGACAAAAGCGATCAGGAGTGGGTGTCACTGATACGCCAGTTGATTCATCACGGTTACCTGCTGCAGGACATCGCTGATTACTCGGTGCTCAAACTGACCGCCGAGGCACGCCCGCTGTTGCGCGGCGAACATAAGCTGGAACTGGCGCGGCCGCGGATTCGTGCTGCGGCGAAGAAAAAAGCACCCCGTGCGGCTGCCGGTCAGGGGCCCTACGATGAAGCCCTGTTCGACGAACTGCGCCAGTTGCGCAAACGCATCGCGGATATCCAGGGCGTGCCGCCCTACATTGTTTTTGGCGATGCGACACTGGTCCAGATGGCGCGCGATAAACCGCTGGACGATGAACAACTGCTGTCCATCAGCGGTGTCGGTCAGGCCAAGCTGGAAAAATACGGGGCGGAGTTTCTGGATGCGATAGCCGACTGGTGCGCCGGCGCCGCAAATGGCGATCACTTCGGCGTTCCTGGTTGATGGCAACCAGGGCAGCGCGCCGGCGCCGGTGTCCGGGTTCTGTACTATTCGCGGGGATATTTTTCCTGTTGTTCGCGCCCGGCAGCAATGCGGAGCAGACTGCCTGGCGTGTCGCCTATCCTCTCGCGTCGCCCTATTATCCTGTGGTGCTGAACGCTGCGGCGCTGCCGTTCCTGGTCAATGCACAGGCCAACTGGGTGTCGTTGTACGCGGAGAAACAGGGGCGTCTGGAGCCGATTCCGTTTCAGATAGATAAAGTGGATGTGCATGGGCGTTATGAGCTTGCATCCTCCGAAACGGAAAAACGCGATGAAGCCAGGGCCCGCATTGAAGCCCGGGACGAAATCGCGTTTATGGTCGGTGATCTTGGTGAGCGCCGGTCAACGGGTCCGGATGGCGCGGAACCGTTGCGGGAAGTTCGCCTGGTCGATCCGGAAACCGGACTATCGCGCTGGCTGTATGTGCGGATCGGACAGCGACGACATCGCTCCGGGCGCGATTATGTGCAGTATCAGACGGACGGGGATTTCATCGCCGGACACAGCTATCGGGTTGGTTTCGCAGATGACCTGCCATTCCTGATGGATCACCTGCAGCGCCGAAAGTCCCCGCAGCAGCCCTGGTCAGACAACCTGGTCGACAGCATGAAAGTGCAGCATCGTGGCAGTTTTCTGCACAAGTTCGCATTCGTGCGCAGCCACAGGGACTATCAATCGCGGGTAATCGCAGTAAAAGACGGCCCGGTGCGGGTGATCCGTCGCACCCTCAATAATGTGCGCATGATTCTGTTCCTGAAAACGCCCAGTATCGAAGTGGATTTTGTCGCCTATGGCAACAGTTTCTATGTCGATACCCTGCTCGATATCCCGTTCCGGATCGGCAGCATTTTCAGTGGTCTGGATACGCGATTCAGCGTCGACTGGCGCGAAGGCGTCGGTCTGGAAGGCGCTCGTCTCTATACATCTTCTATGGAGGCAGGCATAGCGGTCGATGGCGAGATGTCGCAGCAAGAATATGCCCTGAACCAGAGGCAGGACGATTTGCTCCTGTTTGCCAGCCGTTATGGCGACATGCTGGTTACGCTGGGCATTCCGGAGGATCTTCCGATCAGTTTCCGCAACTTCTACCACGACGACCGAACGGTGAACGACCGCCCGGAGAGTGTGCCGGGTCAGTTCGGCAACTTCGGTTTCCTCACGGATAACTGGGAATCCCTGAACACCGATCTGCATCACCTGATGTTTCACGTCTACCTGACACCGGAAAATGACCGCGCAGCGGCGCTGCAACTGTTGCGCCGGGCGCCATCTTTCCGGGGACAGTCGCCGCAGCCCTGAACCGCACACGGCGGGGATACTCGCGATGGCACCGGGATTTATGGCATAATGTGCGGCATTGACGCATTGCCGACAAAATCTACGGATCGCCCGGGTTTTTGCCATTGCAGCGGCGCCCGCTCATACATTTCTGAATATTTCCCCATTGAACCGTTTTCTGGAAGCCTGATTTTGATTTCTACAGCTAACCTCACTATGCAATTCGGCGCCAAGCCCCTGTTCGAAAATATTTCGGTCAAATTTTCCGGCGGTAACCGCTATGGATTGATCGGCGCAAACGGCTGCGGAAAGTCGACTCTGATGAAGATCCTCGGCAGCGATCTCGAGCCGAGCTCTGGAAACGTGATGGTCGAGGCGGATCAGCGCATCGGCAAGCTGCGCCAGGATCAGTTCGCGTTCGAGACGGATCGCGTCCTCGATACGGTCATTATGGGACATGCCGAATTGTGGAAGGTGAAAAGCGAGCGTGATCGGCTTTATGCACTCCCGGAGATGACGGAAGACCAGGGCATGCGTGTCGCTGAACTGGAAACCGAATTCGCTGAACTGGACGGTTATACCGCCGAGGCCCGCGCCGGCGAATTGCTGCTGGGCCTGGAGCTTCCGCTGCACCAGCACGACGGGCCCATGAGCGCAGTGGCGCCGGGCTGGAAACTCCGGGTTCTGCTGGCACAGGCGTTATTCGCTGACCCCGATATCATGCTGCTGGATGAGCCGACCAACAACCTCGATATCAATACCATCCGCTGGCTCGAGAATGTGCTCAATGAACGCAACAGCACCATGGTCATCATTTCCCATGACCGTCATTTCCTCAACAGCGTGTGCACGCATATGGCCGATCTCGACTACGGCGAACTGCGCCTTTATCCAGGCAACTATGATGAATACATGACTGCCGCCACCCAGGTTCGCGAACGGCAGTATGCCGATAATGCGCGCAAGAAAGCCCAGATCGCCGAGCTGCAGTCATTTGTCAGCCGTTTCTCCGCCAACGCGTCCAAAGCCAAACAGGCTACCTCGCGCGCCCGGCAGATCGATAAAATCAAGCTCGAGGATATCAAGCCATCCAGCCGTCAGAATCCTTACATCCGTTTCGAGCAGGAGAAGAAGCTTTACCGCCTGGCTCTCGAAGTGGAGGGTCTGAGCAAGGGCTTTGATGACAAGCTGCTGTTCAATGATCTCAATCTGTTGATCGAAGTCGGCGAGCGGGTCGCTATCATAGGACCTAACGGCGTCGGCAAGACCACGCTGCTGCGCTGTCTGGCACACGACCTGCCGGCTGACGACGGTCGCATGAAATGGTCGGAAAATGCCGAAATCGGCTATTTTGCGCAGGATCATAGCGCCGATTTTTCTAATGACATGTCACTGTTCGAGTGGATGAGTTTCTGGAAACGCAGCGGCGATGACGAACAGGCGGTGCGTAGCACGCTGGGGCGTCTGCTGTTTTCCAACGACGAAATCAATAAATCTGTGAAGGTGATTTCCGGTGGCGAACAGGGCCGCATGGTGTTCGGTAAACTCATGCAGCAGCAGCCGAACATCCTGCTGATGGACGAGCCGACCAATCACCTGGACATGGAATCCATCGAATCGCTCAATACGGCGCTGGATAATTATCCGGGAACGCTGCTGTTCGTCAGTCATGATCGCGAATTCGTTTCATCACTCGCAACCCGCATCATCGAACTCAGGCCGGACGGCATTATCGACTTCAGCGGCACCTATGATGACTACCTGCGCAGTCAGGGTATACTCGATGCAGCGGAGCGCCGCCGCGCCGGCACCGGATCCTGAATGCACGGCACCGTGGTTGAGAGCGGAGTGCGGCCGGTGATTTCCGACAGCGACGTTATCGCACAAACGCGTCGCTGGATCGAGACGGTCATCATGGGCAATAACTTCTGCCCGTTCGCCGCCCGCGAGGTGCAGCGGGACAGCATCCATTACCGGGTGGTGCGCGACACGGCGCTGGAGCCCGGCCTGCTGGCGATTGCCGAGGAATGCCAGCGGCTGGACCGGGAGGAACAGGTCGAGACGACTCTGGTGCTGTTGCCGGATGCCTGCGCGGACTTCGATGATTACCTGGATTTTGTGGCAATCGCCGAACAGCTGCTGCTGGAAGAGGGCTATGAAGGGGTGTACCAGCTGGCGAGTTTTCACCCGGAGTATCTGTTTGAAGACAGCGATGCACAGGACCCGGCGAATTACACCAATCGCGCGCCTTACCCGATGCTACACTTGCTACGCGAAAGCAGTATCGAACGGGCGCTGCTGAACTATCCGCAGGCCGAACAGATTCCGCAGGACAACATAGACAAGGCGCGGCGCCTGGGTCTGGAGCCAATGCGCGCGTTGCTCGCCGCCTGTCGGGAAGGGATGTAAATGTACAGAGTCTTTGCCTGGCCGAAATGGACGACTACCGGTGACTGATGACACGGGGATGTTGCCGGCGCTGGGCTGGCGCGAATGGGTGGCGCTGCCGGCACTGGGGATTGCGGCGATCAAAGCCAAGGTCGATACCGGCGCCCGCACATCTGCGCTGCATGCCTTTAATGTCGAGCGGTTTCGCAAGGACGGGAAAGATTCGGTCCGGTTTCTGCTGCACCCGTTGCAGCAGCGCACTGACATCGTTGTCGAATGCGTGGCACCTCTGGTGGACGAACGTGTGGTTACGGATTCGGGCGGACACCGCGAGGCGCGGCTGGTGATTCTGACTTCAGTGGTGGTAGGTACCGAACAGTTTCCTATCGAGGTCACGCTCTCGGCGCGCGAAACCATGCGTTTCCGCATGTTGCTGGGGCGCACCGCGCTGCGCAAGCGCTTTGTAGTCGATGCCGATCGCTCATATCTTGCGCGACCGCAGCACCGGGACACCCGCTGAATGGATCGACAGCGCCCACCCCTTTATCTGGAGTTTGATTACCTATGAAAATAGCCATTTTATCCCGCAAGGCCAGCCTCTACTCCACGCGACGACTGGTCGAGGTCGGCCGGGAACGTGGTCATGAAGTGCAGGTAGTCGATACCCTGCGGTGCTACATGAACATCACGCCGCACCGTCCGGAAATTCACTACAAGGGTGAACATCTGACCGGTTTCGATGCAGTGATTCCGCGCATTGGTGCTTCGATTACTTTTTACGGTACTGCGGTGGTACGTCAGTTCGAGATGATGGGTGTGTTTTCGGTGAATGAGTCGGTCGCTATCAGCCGCGCCCGGGACAAATTGCGTTCGCTGCAGTTACTGGCGCGCAGGGGCATCGGTCTGCCTGTAACCGGCTATGCCCACTCACCGGATGACGTGCAGGATCTGATTGAAATGGTTGGTGGCGCGCCGCTGGTGATCAAGTTGCTGGAGGGTACCCAGGGTATCGGTGTAGTGCTGGCGGAGACCCGCAAAGCCGCGGAAAGTGTCATTGAAGCGTTCATGGGCCTGAAGGCGAATATCCTGGTGCAGGAGTTCATCAAGGAAGCCCGTGGTATGGACATCCGCTGCTTCGTGGTTGGTGGCAAGGTCATCGCGGCCATGAAACGGCAGGCTCAGGAAGGCGAATTCCGTTCCAACCTGCACCGCGGCGGCACGGCCGCCCAGATCAAGATTACCCCGGAGGAACGCTCCACCGCTGTACGTGCTGCCCAGGTCATGGGCCTGAATGTCGCCGGTGTCGATATCCTGCGTTCCAATCACGGACCGGTGGTCATGGAAGTGAATTCCTCGCCGGGGCTTGAGGGAATCGAAGCGGCCACCGGCAAGGATGTCGCCGGCGCTATTATCGAATTCATCGAGCGTGAGGCGAAGCCCAACCATACCAAGACTCGCGGCAAGGGCTGAACAACAGCCATGCCGCGCGAGGCGTTCAGTATCGGTGATGTGGAGGTGGCGCCAGGAACGCGTGCCACCATCGATCTGCCCATGGCGCGTCTGTATACCAACAATGCCATCACCATTCCGGTGCAGGTGGTGCATGGCAGGATGAAAGGGCCGACGGTGTTTGTCTGCGCCGCCATACACGGCGACGAAATCAACGGGGTCGAAATCATCCGGCGTCTGTTGCGCCACAAGACCATGGATCGGCTGCATGGAACCCTGGTGGCGGTACCGATCGTCAACGTACACGGCTTTATTCACCGTTCCCGTTATTTGCCTGACCGCCGCGATCTCAATCGCTCGTTTCCCGGTTCCGAAACCGGTTCACTGGCGGCGCGCGTCGCGCACCTGTTTTTGCGCCAGATCGTTGGCCGCTGTACGCACGGAATCGATCTCCATACAGCAGCCGTCCATCGCGAGAACCTGCCGCAGATCCGCGCCGATCTGGATAACCCGGAAGCGGCCCGTCTTGCTGAGGCTTTCGGTGCACCGGTGATGCTGAATGCCGACATGCGGGACGGTTCGCTGCGCGCGGTGGCGGACGAAATGGGTGTGCCGATCCTGGTTTACGAAGCCGGTGAAGCGCTGCGTTTCGATGAGATGGCGATCCGTAGCGGCGTCACCGGGGTGGTGGCGGTACTGCGGGCGCTGGACATGTTGCCGGCAAAACGCAGGAAAAAAATCCCCACGCCGCCCATCGCGGCGCGTTCCACGGTATGGGTGAGAGCATCCCAAAGCGGTATTCTGCGCGCTGCGACACCGCTCGGTGCCTGGGTGAAGAAAGGTGACAGTCTGGGCACTATCGCCGATCCGTTCGGAGCCCAGGAAACCGAGGTGCTGGCAACTGCCGGTGGTACCGTCATTGGACGCTGCACCCTGCCGCTGGTCAACGAAGGTGAGGCGCTGTATCACATTGCTCGGTTCGAGGAGCCGCAGGCGGCCGAGGCCGCCGTGCAGCAGCACATCGAGCAGTGGCTGGATTTTGATCTGGCGCCCGGAGATGAACCCCCGATCGTCTAGGGGAGTGCGGCCTTCTGTGGCGGCGTGGTTGCAGTGCCGGCGGGTTCCGCGGAACGGAGTTGCCGGTAAAGTTCCATGTATTGCGTTGCACTGTTCAACCAGCAGAAATCCTGTTTCATGCCGGTAATGACGAGCTTCCACCAGTCGACTTTTGCGCCGCGGTAGAGTCGCAGCGCGCGCAGGCACACTTCCAGTACGTCGTCGGGTGTTTCAGCATCGAATGTCAGGCCGGTGGCTGTGTAGTCCTGGGCACTGGCGTCATCCAGATCGATCACCGAGTCAGCCAGACCGCCGGTGCGGTTGACGATCGGCACGCTGCCATAGCGCAGGCTGTACAGCTGGTTCAGTCCGCAGGGTTCAAAGCGCGATGGCATCAGGAAACAGTCGATACCGGCCTCTATGCGATGCGCCAGACCCTCGTCATAGCCGATGCGTGCACCGAGCTGTTTCGGGAACCGGTCGGACGCCTGTGCAATGCGCCGTTCCAGCGCCGCATCACCGCTGCCCAGTATCGCCAGTTGTACCGGGTGATGGAACAGGCGCTCCAGCACGTCAATAATCAGATCAATGCCTTTCTGGTCGACCAGCCGGCCGACATAGCCTATCAGCAATGTCTGTGCGTCAACCGGAAGTCCCAGCTCGCGCTGCAGAGCCGCCTTGTTGAATGCTTTGCGTTGCAGTCTGTGCACGTCGTAATTCTGCTCGAGGTGTGGATCAGTGCGCGGATTCCAGGCCGAGCAATCCATGCCATTCAGAATGCCGGACAACCGGTCAGCGCGATGTTGCAGCAGCCCCTCCAGGCCATAACCGAAGCGCGGCGTACAGATCTCCCGGGCATAAGTTGGACTGACAGTGCTGACATGATCGGCGCAGGCGATGCCGCCTTTCAGAAATGACAGCTGGTTGTAGAACTCGACGCCGTCGATGGACCAGAGTGAAGGCGGCAGTCCGAGTCGACTGAAGGTGTCAGCCGGGAACAGGCCCTGGTAAGACAGATTGTGAATCGTGAACAGGGTTGCCGGCCGCTGCGCCTGTTGTGCCAGCAGGGCCGGTACCAGTCCGGTCTGCCAGTCATTGCAATGCACGAGATCGGGCCGCCAGCCGTCTTCTGACGCCCCGTTCGCGAGTGCTACCACTGCCCGCCCGAAGGTGGCAAAGCGTTCGGCATTGTCAGGCCACTCGCGTCCGTCCGGCTGCAGGTAAGGATTGCCGTCGCGAGCGAAATGCGCCGGCGAGTCGATCAGGTAGAGACTGACATCGCTGTCCGGCAGGCGGCCTTCGAGCACCTGCACGGGTTGCGCCGTGTGATCGAGGTGCAGGCTGGTCAGGTGTTTGACATTGATGGCACGTTCAAGCGCCTGGGGATAGGCGGGCAGGGCGATGCGCACCTCATTGCCGAGATGATTTAATGCCGTGGGCAGGCTGCCGGCGACGTCGGCCAGTCCGCCAGTCTTGATCAGCGGGTAGGCTTCACTGGTGCAGTAGAGGATGTTCATGTGACGGGTCTATTCTGTGATGATACCGGGGTCGCTGGCAAGTTGGGTTCCTGCGCGTGATGAACGTAGAATAGCAAGTATGTCGCAGACCGAGCATAAATGGATCATCCCCGAGGATGAAATTGAAATCAGTGCCATCCGCGCCCAGGGTGCCGGCGGTCAGAACGTCAACAAGGTCTCTTCTGCGGTACATTTACGCTTCGATATACGCGCCTCCTCGCTGCCGGAGGCAGCCAGGGAGCGGCTGCTGGAGCACCGGGACCGGCGCATCACCCGCGACGGTGTGGTGGTCATCAAGGCGCAGCGTCATCGCACTCAGGAAAAGAATCGCGCCGAGGCGATCGAGCGACTTCACGAGCTGCTGGAGACGGCACTGTTCACGGAAAAGAAACGTACTCCCACCAAGCCTAGCCGGAGCGCGCGGCGCAAACGCGCAGACCAGAAAACCCAGCGTGGCAAGGTCAAGGTACTGAGGGGCAAAATCCGGTCTGCTGAATGACCTGCCGGTTTTTCAGGTAAGGAACGAGTAGCCGAGTCCGGCGGCCGCGCAGGCACCTATCACCGTAATAATGCCTGCCTTGTAGCGCCATAACGCAAAAAAGGCTGCAAGCGTGATCAGCAGCGAGAACCACTCGAAGGGTCCCGCGAAAGGTTCGGCGTCTGTTCCCTGCGGCCACAGCACGTGCCAGGCGAAGAATAGCGCCAGATTCAGTATCACGCCGACCACCGCCGCGGTGATACCCGTCAAAGGCGAGGTGAACTTGATGTCGTGGCGGGTCGTTTCCACGGCCGGCGCGCCCACCAGTATGAACAGGAATGATGGCAGAAAGGTGAAGAACGTTACCACCGAGGCACCGGCGATACCGGCCAGCGCCAGACTGTCAGGACCAAAGATTTCTTTGGTCCAGCCGCCGACGAAACCGACAAAAGCCACCACCATGATCAACGGGCCGGGGGTCGTTTCACCAAGCGCCAGACCGTCGATCATCTGTGTGCCGGTGAGCCAGCCGTGGGTCTCGACGCCGCCTTGATAAACGTAGGGCAATACCGCGTAGGCGCCACCGAAAGTCACCAGCGCCGCCTTGGTGAAAAACCAGCCCATTTGTGTGAGCTGGCCTTCCCATCCATACAGACTGTAGAGCGCGCCTTCGGCGGCGGCCCAGAGCGCCAGCCCGGTCAGTGTGTACCGGAAGGTATGGCGCCAGGAGAATGCTGCATGTGGCGGTGTCGGCGTGTGATCGTCGATGATGCAGGGGCCGAATGATTTGCCGGAGCCATGATGACCGGCGCCGGCGCTGAACTTGTCCGGTGCAATGCGTCCGCCCAGATATCCGATCAGGCCAGCGCCCAGCACGATGTACGGGAATGGAATATTCAGGGCAAACATTGCCAGGAATGCGGCTCCTGCCAGCGTCCACAGGGCAGCATTATGCAACGCGCGCGAAGCAATTCGATAGGCGGCAAATACGACGATGGCCGTGACCGCCGGCTTGATGCCATACAGGATGCCAGCCACCGCCGGCACGTCACCGAAGACCAGATAGATCCAGGTCAGCGCGATGAGAATGAACAGCGATGGCAGCACGAAAAGTACACCGGCCATGATGCCGCCCAGCGTACCGTGCATCAGCCAGCCTATGTAGGTGGCGAGCTGTTGCGCTTCCGGACCCGGCAGTACCATCGTGTAATTGAGCGCATGCATGAAGCGATGCTCGCTGATCCAGCGACGCCGCTCGACCAGTTCCTGGTGCATCATGGAAATCTGTCCGGCCGGACCGCCGAAACTGATGAAGCC